>CAXBOF010000008.1:0-14647 GCA_963977205.1 uncultured Phycisphaera sp.
GGCGGACCGAACTGGACCCGGCCGAGATCTCGATCTCGACAATCACCGACCAGTACCTGACGCACCTCGAGCAGGCCCAGCGGATCGATGTGGATGTGGGCAGCGAGTTCCTCGTGATGGCCGCCACACTCATGGAGATCAAGTCCCGCTCGCTCATGCCCCCCGAGGACCGGGCCCGCGCCGAGCGTGAGGCCAAGGACGAGGGCGACCCGCGGGCGAATCTGATCCGTCAGCTCCTCAGCTACCGCAAGTTCCGCGATGCCGCCGAGGAACTGGGCGATCGGCGCGAGGCCTTCCAGAAGCGCTGGCCTTCGGCCCGCATCGGCGTCGACAAGGAAGCCCTCAAAGCCGTGATCGACGAATCCGCTGAGCAGGATCTCGAAGACCTCGATGTGCTAGATCTGGTCGAGTCGTTCGTCCGCATCGCAGCCGCGGTCAACTTCGATCGGCTCGGCGAGCATCACATCCTGTTCGATGACACGCCCATCGAGCTCCACGCCGCGGATCTGCTCGACCGGCTCGAGCGTCAGGGAAAGAACACCGGCTTGAAAAAATTGACGACGCGCGAACTGTTCGATGGAGCATCCCGTCTCCAGATCGTGGGCCTGTTCATGGCCATGCTGGAGCTGACCCGCCAGCGCAAGATCGAGGTCGAGCAGGATCCCGAGTCCGGCATCATCACGCTCGAAGCGCGTGTGCCCGACAACGCGGAGGAACGCGATGCGGTGGATAGTTCTCCCAATGTTGATGTTCGCGATGACGGCGTGCTCGCACCCGAAGTCGTCGACAACGCCTGAGAACACGCAGACCACTGCGCCAAAAACGACACAAGTGCCCGAACGGCCCCTCTCGGACGAACAGGTGCTCGCACTTCTTGAGCGGTTCCACTACCGCATGACAGACCTGACCTCCGCGCGATGGTCGCCCTTCTTGTGCTCGATTCAACCCATGAGCATGAAAAGCGAGGCAGACTCTTCGGAGCACGGCAGAAAGGCGTACTTCCTCTGGTCGAACAAGCCCGGCGCGTACTACGACATCGCCGCGGATGAACTTGATTCGGCACCAGTCGGGATGACGCTTGTAAAGGAATCTTGGACGCCAGTCGAGGGGATCGAAGGTGTGTTGCATGGTCTCTCTTCAGAGAACATGCGTTACACCACTGACCCCGAGGTCGAGGAGTGGGGCGAACTTGCACTCGGCGAGCCCTACGGCTTGTTCCTCATGCACAAACTCGATCCATCGACCCCCAACACGGACAACGGGTGGGTGTACGCCACCACGGACTTTGCGGGGACTGAAGTCCTCGAAGTCGGGATGATCGATTCGTGCATCTCGTGCCACGAATCAGCGCCTCACGATCGCCTATACGGCGTGGTCACCGCGAACGACGATGTCCGGGAACACAAGCTCTACGAACTCAGGTCAGCGAGCGAACGAGCGCGTCGAGTCGATCAATCCCGGCGTTGATCTGGTCTTCGCTGCAGGCGAAGCTGATGCGGATGCATTTGTCGCCGCAGCCGCCGAAGTCCTCGCCCGGCACGACAGCCATTTTCTGATTCGCCAAGAGGGCCTGTGCAAAGGTGAGCGCCGAAGTGATGGCCGTGCCATCGGGGGCTTTCTTGCCAAAGTGCGCGGAGATGTCCGCGAAGATGTAGAACGCGCCCTCGGGGCTTGGGAACCGCATCCCCGGGATCTCGCGCATGCGGCCCTCGATCAGCTTGGCCCGTTTGGCAAAGGCCTGGGTCATCTCGGCGAGTTGGGCGTCGCACTCGCCGCTGAGGGCCACCTCGATAGCGGGCATGAGGAAGGTCGCGATGCCGCTGGTCATCTGGCTCTGGATCTTGTCGATCGCGCCGATGAGTTCGAGCCCGAACGCGCCCGGGCAGGCCGCGTAGCCGATCCGCCAACCGGTCATGGCGTAGGCCTTGCTCAGGCCGTTGACCGTGACGGTGCGGTCGGCGATCTCCGGAATCGAGCCGGGCGAGAGGTGGGTGCGTCCCCCATAGAGGATCTTCTCGTAGATCTCGTCGGTGACGACCACGAGGTTCGGGGCAATCGAGGCTGCGGCCTCGCCGACGACCCGGGCTATGGCCCGCAGGTCATCGGGCGCGTACATCGTGCCGCAAGGGTTCGAGGGCGAGTTGATCACCAAAACCCGCGAGCGGGGGGTGATGGCGGCCTTCAGCTGCTCGGGTTTGATCTTGAATCCCGAAGCCGCGTCGGTGGATAGTTCGACGACCCTGCCCCCCGAAAGCTCGATCTGCGGGGCGTAGCTGACCCACGCCGGCACGGGCAGGAGGACCTCGTCACCCTCGTCGAGCAGGGCCTGGAAAACGTTGTAAAGGCACTGCTTGCCGCCGACACCGATGGCGACGTGTTTGGGGGTCAGGCCCTTGATGCCGTTCTCGGACTCGAGCTTTTTGGCGACCGCGGCCCGGGCTCCGGGCGTGCCCAGAGTGGGGGCGTAATGGGTCAGGCCTCGGTCCAGGGCGTCCTTGGCGGCCGCTCTGATGCGTTCGGGGGTGACAAAGTCGGGCTCGCCGGCCGCGAAGGCAAGGACATCCTCGCCTGCCTCCTTCATCTGGCGGGCCTGCTGGGCGACCGCCAGAGTGGAGCTGGGTTTGAGCGATCCTGCACGCTTTGAGAGTCCGATCTGGCCCATGGCGGGGAGTGTAGGTCACCCGGGCAGGGGCCAAGCCTCTGTGGAAGGTGTATACATGGTTTCCCCGGGGGGATTCTGGAGGTTGGCCCGACATTTCGACCTGTCGGCTGCGTTGAACATTTCTGGAGAGGGCGCTACCGTTGCCCACGTGTGAGCGGGTGCTCGCCCGACGGAGATGAATTGTACTATGGCTCTTTCCACCCAAACACGCGGCGAGATCGTGAGCGAGTTCCAGCGCGACGAGAAGGACACCGGCTCGCCGGAAGTCCAGATCGCGATGCTGACCAACCGCATCAAGCACCTCGCCACGCACCTGCGCGACCACAAGCACGATCAGCACAGCCGTCGCGGCCTGATCCTGATGGTCGGCAAACGCAACCGCCTGCTCCGCTACCTGCAGCGGACGAATCTCGAGAGCTACCGAGAGCTGATCGGCAAGCTCGGCTTGCGGAAGTAAACTGAATTTTATTCGAGGCCCATCGGTGAGAGCCGGTGGGCCTCGTTTGTATTTGAGTACGGCGCGTTGGAAGCCGTCTTCGAAGGCAGTCGGCAGGCCTCAGTTGGCAACATCTTCTGAGCCCTGCCCTCTGCCCCCGGAGAGAGTTCGGCTCCCGGCGCTCCCAAGACAATCCCAGGTTCTCCGATGCACAAGACCCAGGGCGTTGCCCCGGGCGATGGGTGTTTCGGAGAGCGTCCGCCGCAAAGACTGCGCGCGGGATGCAAATAGGAGCAATCCAGATGGCAGCAAGCGCACTCGGAACACACCGCGTTGAGAAGGAAATCGGCGGCCGGACCATGGTCATCGAAACCGGACGCGTCGCCAAGCAGGCCACCTCGGCCGTCTTCGTGACCTACGGCGACTCGACCGTCATGGCGACCGTCATGCGGGCCGACCCACGCCCCGGTCTCGACTTCTTCCCGATGCAGGTCGATTACCGCGAGAAACTCTCCGCCGGCGGCAAGTTCCCCGGCGGTTTCCGCAAGCGCGAGGGCGCTCCTTCCGAGAAGGAAATCCTCACCATGCGGATGATCGATCGTCCCATCCGCCCGCTCTTCCCCGATGGCTTCATCGACGAAGTCCAGATCCAGTGCTGGGTCATGAGCCACGACGGCGAGAACGACACCGACGTGATCGCAGGCACCGCAGCCAGCGCCGCGCTTGCCATCAGCAACGCCCCCTTCGATGGCCCGACCGCCACCGTGCGTGTCGGCCGCATCTGGACCGATGACGGCCCGCAGTTCGTCATCAACCCCACGGGCAGCCAGATGGACTACTCGGATCTGGATCTCGTGCTCGCCGGCCACGCCGACGGCATCAACATGATTGAGGTCGGGGCCGCCGAGATCCCCGATGAGGATATCTACAAGGCGATCGAATTCGGCTACGACTTCGTCAAGCAGACCCTCGAGCTCATCGACGAGCTCGTCAAGCAGGTCGGCCAAGAGAAGACGATCAAGAACCCGCTGAACCTGCCCAGCGAAGAGGTCTCGGCCAAGGTCAAAGAGCTCTGCTACGACAAGCTCTACGAGCTTCGTCAGGTCAAGGGCAAGGCCGAGCGCAACGACGCGATCGCCGAGCTCCGCAAGCAGACTCTCAAAGAGCACTTCGCCGAGAAGCTCGATGGCACCGTCGCCGAGGCCGAGAAGAGCCGCGCCGATCTGCAGATGGCCAAAGAAGCCTTCCGCACGCTCGAGAAGAAGATCACCCGCAAGCTGATCGCCGAGAAGGGCATCCGCGCCGACGGCCGCAAGCCCAAGGAAATCCGCCCCCTCGAGATGGAAGTCGGCGTCTTCAAGCGCACCCACGGCTCGGCGCTCTTCCAGCGCGGCGAGACGCAGTCGCTCGTCGCCGCGGTCCTGGGCACCGGAAAGGCCGAGCAGATCGTCGACGGCCTCATGCCCGAGTACAGCAAGAAGTTCTACCTCCACTACAACTTCCCGCCCTTCTCCGTCGGCGAGGCCGGCCGCATCATGGGCCCGGGCCGACGCGAGATCGGTCACGGCGCACTGGCAGAGCGTTCGCTCCAGGCGATCCTGCCCAGCCCCGAGACCTTCCCCTACACCATCCGCCTCGTCAGCGACATCACCGAGTCCAACGGCTCGTCGTCGATGGCCTCCGTCTGTGGCGGCTGCCTGGCGCTCATGGACGCCGGCGTGCCCATCACCAACACCTGCGCCGGCATCTCGGTAGGTCGCTTCACCGATGAGAACGGCGAGAACGAGGTCTTTGTCACCGACATCCTCGGCGAAGAGGACTTCTTCGGCGACATGGACTTCAAGGTCTCCGGCACCCGCGAGGGCATCACGGGCATCCAGCTCGACCTCAAGGCCCGCGGCCTGTCGATGAAGCAGATCGAAGAGATCTTCGATCAGGCCAAGACCGGGCGCATCGAGATCATCGAATCGATGGAGAAGACGATCCCCGCGCCGCGTTCCGAGATCAGCCCCTTCGCGCCGGGCATGGAGTCGATCAAGATCGATCCCGACAAGATCGGCAAGCTCATCGGCCCGGGCGGCAAGATGATCCGCGGTCTGCAGGACAAGTACGGCGTCCAGATCGACGTCGAGGAAGACGGCACCGTCTTCATCTCCTCGACCGACATGACATCGCTCAAGGCGGCACTGGCCGAGGTCGAGGCGCTCTGCGAGTCGATCAAGGTCGGCGCGATCTACGAGGGCAAGGTTGTCAGCGTCAAGGACTTCGGCGCGTTCGTCGAATTGGCGCCGGGCACCGACGGCATGTGCCACATCTCGGAGCTGGATGACGGCTACGTCGAGAAGGTGACCAACGTCGTGAACATCGGCGACACGATCCGTGTCAAGGTGATCAACGTCGACGACCAGGGCCGGATCAAGCTCAGCCGCAAGGCGCTGATCAAGGATGAGGCCGCCGCCGCGGGCGCGGGCTCGTCCGACGAGGGCAGCCAAGAGGCCGAGTAAACGCCCTTTGAGGCTTCACCCGTACGGGTGGTGCGAATTTGGAGAATTCAGGCGGACCCCGGGAATCAAGCCCGGGGTCCGTTTGCGTTCAGGGATCTGCGTTGACGCGAACCCCGGGCCTTTGGTACATTGGTATGTCCGGCCTCGGGGGTCGTCCCCTTGGTCGGCAGGCACGGGCGGTTCTCAGGCCGCCATGTCGGTGCCAGTCTCGGGGATAGGGCCGGCTTCTCACCGGCTTGCTCGCGGCCGAAACTCGTACGGCTCGCGGCGTCAATCTCCCCAAGGCACTGACACGTGCGGCTAGGGGGTTGCCGAATGTCTGATTCACCTGACGAACTCGTCGGTGCTCGCGGCGTGGTGAAGTGGTTCGATTCCCGAAAGGGTTTCGGCTTCGTCGTCGGCCCGGAAGGCCAGGACATCTTCATTCATTTCAGCTGCATCGAGGGTGACGGTTTCAAAGCGCTCAAGGACGGCTCATCCATCGAGTACGACGCCTCGCGCAGCGACAAGGGCTGGCGGGCCACGCGCGTCGTGCGCGATGATTCGGTCGAGGTCAACGTCGTGCCCAGACGCTCCCACGCCCGGACCAGTCGGCAGTAAGAGCCAACCTATCCTGTTTCAATGGCAAGCGCGTTCACACTGATCATCGCCGGTGGAGTCGGTCTCGTCGCGGGCGCGGTCTTGACCGCTGCCGTGTCGCAGGCACGCTGGCGCAAACAGATGGCGCTCGTCCGAAGGGCCGAGCGACGGGCACGCTCGGCCGAGCGGCTTGCCGAACTCGGCTCCATGACCAGCGGCCTGGCGCACGAGATCAAGAACCCGCTCTCGACCATCGGGCTCAACATCCAGCTCCTGGCCGAGTCGCTCGCCGAGCTGCCGGGCCACGACGAGGAGCGGGGCCGACTCGAACGCCGCGTCGGCACGCTCCAGCGCGAGATTGAGAGGCTCAAGGACATCCTCACCGACTTTCTCGACTTTGCGGGAGAGAAAAAGCTGTCGCCCTCGCCGACGGATCTCAACGCGATGATCGACGAGCTTGCGGATTTCTTCCACCCGCAGGCCGAGCGCCAAAGGGTGCGGATCTTCGTCACGCCCGCGGCTCAGCGCGTCGAAGCGCTCGTCGATGGGCCGCTGATCAAGCAAGCGGTTCTGAACCTGCTGCTCAACGCGCTTCAGGCGATGGGCGAACCGGACAAACAGGGCTCCCAGAAAGGCACGCGCGAGATATACATGCGCACGGAACTGGGCGAGGATGATGGGCACCCGGTCGCGCGTCTCCGCGTAGCCGACACGGGCCCGGGCATGGATGCTGAAACCGCAGGGCGGATCTTCACGCCCTATTTCACAACAAAATCGGGCGGGACGGGTCTGGGGCTGCCCACGTCGCGCCGGATCGTTGAAGAGCACGGCGGGCGGATAGAGGTCCATTCCGAGCCGGGCCGGGGCACCGAGTTCACGCTGGTTCTGCCGGTTGCCCAGACTGACGAATAAGGCTCAATCGAACGTGACATCGCGGATGAGCGTGCGGACGTGCCAGAGCTCCGGGAAGAACTGCTGCTCGATGACGCGTTTGAGATAATTGACGCCCGCGGTGCCGCCGGTGCCCGTTTTGTAGCCGATGATGCGCTCGACCGTTTTCATGTGCCGAAAGCGCCAGAGCGTGAAGGCCTCTTCGACATCGACGAGCTTCTCGCACATCTCGTACTCGTCCCAGTGGGCGCTCGGGTTCTCGTAGATCGTGCGGATCGCCTCGGTCACTTCCTCGGATAGCTCGTAGGGCTGGGTCCAGTCACGCTCGATGCTCGAAGCGGGGATCGGCAGGCCCTTGCGGCTCAGGAATCGCAGGAACTCGTCGTAGATGCTCGGCGATTCGAGGGTGGCCTTAAGCTCGGCGAACTCGGCGGGCTTCTTCTCGTGCATCTGGAGCATGCGGGCGGACTTGTTGCCCATCAAGAATTCGATCATGCGGTACTGCGGGCTCTGGAAACCGCTGGCCGAGCCGAGCACGTGGCGGAACTGGGCGTACTCGGAGGGCGTGAGTGTCGCAAGGACCGACCACTGGTTGAGCAGCTGTGTCTGGATGTGCTTGATGCGAGCGAGGATTTTAAAGCAGCTCTCGAGCTCATCGCTCTGGATGAACCCGATGGCGGCCCGCATCTCGTGGATCACCAGCTTCATCCAGAGCTCGGAGGTCTGGTGCTGGATGATGAAGAGCATCTCGTCGTGGTGGGGCGGATCGGAGAGCTCGGTCTGGGCGCTCAGCAGCACATCCAGACGCAGGTAATCCGCGTAGTCGTCGGCTCGTTTCATGTATCCCTCCGCGTTGACCCAAGCCTAGGGCTGCTGCGGACGGGGATCGTTGCGGAAGACCGCGGCCGAGGCGCCATCGTCGCGGACGGGCGCGTAACCGGGCTGGCGGCTGGTGTAGAACCAGTCGCGCATCGTCGAGCCGCACCCGATCGCGGAGGCGGCGCAGGCCCCGAAAATCAAGCAGCACAGGATGGCTCGGACACGCTTCAAGGGCTTTCTCCTTGCCGCCTCACGAGAGGCCAGCACCATGACTCTGCATTCCAGTACCGGGCGCCGCGGGCATTTTGTGACACCTCGGGCGCAAAATGCCCGATTCGGGGTCGGGCTGGGGCGGTCAGGGCGGTTTGACAGGGCCCGGGGGCGGATTACCATCCCCTGATTCCCGGACCACGAACCCGGACACCCACCTGCCCAGGAGGCCTTTGATGATCGAGATCGCGATGAGCACGCTGGCCTGCCCGAAGAGGACGCTCGCCGAGGCGGTTGCCATCGCCGAGGCCGCGGGCTGCGATGGCATCGAACTCCGCACCGGGGGCGTCCGCGCTACGGAGCTTGCCTGCGACCCCTTCCTGTCCGACGAGTCCAAGACACGTGGCCTGTTCGAAGTCGCGGGCGTGAAGCCGACCTGTTTAGCGACGGGCGTGAAATTTGATTCGCCCGTCTTCCCGCCGGTGGTGGGGTATCTCTTCGATACCGAGGCCGAGGTGCGTCAGGCCAAGCGGGCGATCGACCTTGCAGCACAGCTCGACTGCCCGATGGTGCGTGTCTTTGGTTTCGAGAAGCACGGCAGGGAGAGCTACAAGGCCGCGTTTAAACGCATCGCCGGCCGACTGAAGCTTGCCTGCGATCATGCGCGCAACACCGGCACCATGATCGTCGTCGAGAACGGCGGCGACTTCTCGACCGCCGAACAGCTCGCCGAGCTCGTCGCAGCCGTCGACACCACGCTCATCGGCGCTTCCTATGACGTTGCCCTCGGGCACGTCTCGGGCGACACACCCGAGCAGATGACCGGTCTCTTGCGCAACAAGCTGAAACTCGTCCGCGTCAAGGATCGGGCCAAGGGCGAGCCCGTGCTTCCCGGTGATGGTGAGATTCCCGTTGAGTCGTTTGTCAGGCAACTGGCGCAGACGCGATGGTCGGGTTCGGTGGTGTTCGAGTGGGAGGCCGCATGGTTCGAGGGGCTAACCCCGATCGAGCAGGTGCTCCCGATCGCGGTCGAGCGGCTCTGCGAGTGGACGGGTCAGACCAAGAGCGCGATGGCGGTTGCCTGAGCCCAAAGCTGGAGGCCGAGCCATGGCCGGCGCTCCGGGCGCAACACAGTGGATCCTCGACGAATGCAAACGCCAGGGCTTTGCGCTCACCGGCGTCTGTGAGGCTGCGCCACCGACGAGGCAGGCGGAGTTCCGCGAGTGGCTGGGCGCTGGTAAGCACGGCGAGATGGGCTATCTCGAGGAGCAATACGAAGCGTGGTGCGACCCGAACTCTGTGTGGGATGGCGCGCAGTCGGTGGTGATGGTCGCGGACCTTTACGCCGCGCGTGACGATGGGCCAGACGAGATCGACCCGAGCCGGGGCCGGCTCGCGCGGTACGCCAGAGGGCAGGACTACCACAAGGTGATGAAGAAACGCCTGCACGCGGTGTGCGATGCGGCCCGGGTGAAGTGGCCAGGTCAGGCGTTCCGGTCGTTTGTCGATACGGTGCCCATCAACGAGCGCGAATTGGCGGCGAAAGCGGGGCTGGGCTGGTTTGCCAAGCACACACTCGTCATCAATCCGCGGCTCGGGTCTTGGATGCTCTTGGGCGGGTTTCTGACGACGCTCAAGCTGCGCCCGCCGCCGGATCAGCCGGTCTACGACGACTACTGCGGCAGTTGCACCCGATGCATCGACGCCTGCCCGACAGATGCCATCACGCCCTACAGCGTCGATGCGCGCCGGTGCATCAGCTGGAAGTGCTGAACTGGGATGCGAACGCTCGGCAGGAGGCGCTCAAGTCGAGCCCGCTCAAAAGGATCAAGCTCGAGCAGTTCCGGCGGAACGCAGCGATCGCTGCGGGCAATGCGATGCAAGAGCACGCACTTCCCGAATTGCGCGCACGACTGACGGAGATCGCATCGGACGAGTCGGAGCCGGAACTGGTCAGGCGGGCTGCGTCAGGGGCGCTGGGCGATCGGGGCTGCCCGTAAAGAGCTTGGCCAGGATCAGGATCGCCACGCCCGCGGGGATGTATCGTTCGTCACGCACGAAGAAGCCCATGAAGAAGAAGGGCGCCGCCAGCGCGATCGCGATGAGCGTAACGAGCGTGCTCCGGCTGGTGCGCGTACGCAGGCATCGGCCTCGGACGTTCCAGATGTTGAGGTAGACGTAGGTGGGGAAGATGAGGCCGTAGAAGGTGAGGAAGGCGCGGTAGACGATCTCCCCCCAAGACATCTGGAGATTCTTCGCAGGTCCGGCGAGTAAATCTGGGGATTGTCCGACGATGGTGAGGCCAAGTATAGCAATGCCGGCGGCGATTACATGGAACCAGCCGTATGGGCCTTTCTTGTCTTGCTGATGAATCTGCAATTGTGCTACATGGACACTCCAAGTAAAAAGAAATTGGTATCCGATGTGAAAGGCAAGTAATATTCCAACCCACTTCACAATAGATGGAAGCACATTAGATCCGGGAGTGGTGAGTATTCCGATCGCACCTGCATAGAGCACCGTTAGGATGATCATCGAGAAGAAAAAGACGCCGAAGCCGAGCCCGAATGCGACGCGAGATTGCGGTTGAGTTTCGCATGCGAGTCGAGCATGGTGAAAGGTCAGATCGAGATATGGGCAGAACGCAAACCCAAAAATGCTGGCGGGAAGCAACCAGACAACATCCAAAGAAAATGGAACCTGCTGAATAGTCTCTGAAGCGGTCGGACTGATCGAATCCGTCAGGGCAAGGGTCAGCAGTAATAAGGAGGATATGAGCCATGTTCCCATTGCGTAAAGCTGTGACTTCTTTGGGTCTCGTGTTTTTCGAAGAATGAATTGAGTTGCTATTGGAATCGCCAGGAGTAGGAACCAGACCCAGACAGACCAGTCCGTGTGATCCAGTGCCCACTTTCCAAGCCATGCAAACCAATACAAATGGAAGAGCAACGTAACTTGCGAAAACAGCACCGCCGCTTGCCGGTGATCTTCAATCAGTCTCCGGCTCGACTCGGGCGATTTGAGCACCCATCCCATCGCGGCTGCTCCGACGACGTTGGGCACGGCAAAGACGACGTACCCCCAGAACCCGAGGTCGCGGATGAGCAGGGCCGGCAGGAACATCCCGATACACCACGTCCACGAGCAGCCGAGGTAGACGGCCCATCCGGTGGGGCCCAGAGATCGGGAGGTGGCTTTCGGCATTGGGGGCAGTCTAGGGGACCCGGCGGCCCGTGAAGGGGGTGAGAAGATGGGGAAGTCTCCTTGCGTGGGGGCCAAATTGTGCTAGGTTGAAGGGGCCGACGGATCCGTCGGATGTGTTCCAAGTCTGGTGAGTGGGTGGAGTTCCGAGTGGGTTTACGCACGAATACGTTTGGTGTCGGTGTCCTCGGTCTGGCCTCGTCGTTCCTCATCGGGGCGGGGGCGGCTTCGGGGCAGAATTACACCAAGAACATCCTCCTGACCGGCTACTGGCCCCAGACGAACAACATGCTCCGAGGTTTCTCGACGAACCCGGATCAGAACCCCGGCGGCTGGCTCGGGGAGAACTGGAACAACTCGGGCTACAACGTCTACGCCTTCTTCCCCGAGTTCCCGGGTCAGACCGGGCCGAGCTGGGGCAAGGGCGAGGGCGACTTCGAGGTCGATTATCAGGACACCAGCGCCGATTGGGCGCGGATCCTGCCCGAGATCAATCCCGCGGCGATCATGACTTTCAGCCGGGGGGGCAACGGCAGCAACTGGGAGATCGAGGGCCAGCTGCAGATGCACGAGACCCGGCGCTGGCTTGCCGATTACGACGGCGACCGCCGCCCGTCGGAGGACATGCCGATCTTCCAGTCGCTTGTGCCCGACGAGTGGTACCAGAGCTCGCTGCCGACGAACGCGATCATGGATGCGGTCGATGGCGCGGGCATCGGTGTGGATGCGTACATCGACGATACCGGCGGCGGGCGATTCCTGTCCGAATTCATCGGGCTGCACGGCCTGATGCACAAGATGAACAACGACGGCCCGGACGCGGATTTTCGCACCTTCGCGGCCGGTCATATCCATGTCGGCATCGACACGACGCTCGAAGCTGCGGAAGCGGCGACCGAGATCACGCTTGGTGAACTGACCGGGTATCTCGATACTGTGATTCCGTCGCCGCCCGGGGGGGCGGTGTTCCTTGCACTGAGTGCGACGGCCATCGTGCGACGCCGACGATAACGGGCGTCAGCTTTTTATGTCGAAGGACCATGGCTTGGAGGAGGGCCGTGGTCCTTCGGCTTTTTGAGTAGGACCAACCAGTGGCGGAAGCTTCCAGCCTCCGCAGTAATGAGTATTGATTTGCTATGGAATAGAAAACCAGATAGGGATTGCGGAGGCTGGAAGCCTCCGCCACTGCAGATCCGCACAGGACTTCTGCTACAGGGAAGGGTTTAAGGCAGCCTTCCCCGGCTCTTCTGGTGGAGCTTAGGCGTGGCGTGGAAGATCGCGGTCGAGCGCCCCACGCGCTTCTCTTTCTCGACAACCTCTTCGATGTCGGGCTGTTCGAGTTTCTTCTTGCGCTTCTTGGGGTCGCGCGGGTCGGTGATGGCCTGGTAGATATCAAGCTGGACGGTGGCGTCGAACTCGCCGCCTTCTTTGACGAGGGCCGCGATGTCGGTTTTGGGGCGGATTTTGTAGATCGCGGGCCCGAGGCATGGGCGGAGGAATCGGTACTCGAGGTTCTTGCAGACGACGGTGTAGTCCCCGCCGCAGAACCCGAAGACGTACATCCCGCCGGCGATCTCGGAGTTGCCAAGGAGGGCTGCCCCGGCCATGGCGTTGTACCAGTTCTTGTTGATCTTGCGGAAGGGCAGGACGGCCTGGAAGGTGTCGCCGTCGAGGCGTCGCATCGTGATGCCGCTGCGGAAGGCGTAGGGGAGGAAGATCATCGAGCAGACACGGTGCCAGAAATTGTTGCGTGTGCTGAGCTTGCTGATGAAGGACTCGATCCGGTCCATGAACGAGGTTTTGGCGGGCTTGGCCTCGCCGGCGCGGACGTGTCCGGGCGCACGCGGAGCGAGCTTGTGGGGGTCGTCCTGTGGGACGCTGGGATCGGAATGAACAGCCTGTTCGCTCACGTCTTTGGGATCCTAGGGGATCTCACCAGCCTTGGCCCGTCAGCCCGGTCGGGGTGAGATCGAACCAGCCTTTCTCGCTCTGATGGGCTGTAAATACGGCTTGGCCCGGCTCGTGGTCGAGGACGAGGTGCCAGTTGCCGGCCGCGGCCTCGCTCAGGAACCAGTGCTTGGTCAGCATGCTCGTATAGGGCTCCACGTCGTACCCGAGGCTGTAAGCCTGTCCGAGGTGGTAATGCGTGGGCATGACGTCGGGCGTGAAGACCATGGTTCGGCCCTGGGTGTCCTCGAACATGATCGCCTGCTGGCCCCAGGTGTGCCCGGGGACGAGGAAGACGAAGAGACCGGGGGCGATCTCGGTCCGGCGGTTGCGGACGGGCGAGGTGGGCTTGTCGTTGCGATGAGGCCGTTGATCGTGGGGGAAGGGGATCGGGCTCTCGATCAGGCGCAGCCTCGGCCGATCGCTTGAGAGCGGGATCTGCAGGGGGAGCAGGTGATCGCGGTAGTAGGTCCGCGTCATCACCGCGTCGTTGGCGATGGCATCGTTCCATTCCTGACGCTGGGCGACGACCTCGGCATTGGGGAAGGTGAAACAGAGTTCGTTCTGATCGCCCGAGGCCTCGCCCTTGCCGGCGACCCAGTCGGGAGTTTCCGAGCCCCTGGCGCGTCGGGTCAGCCCGCCGGCGTGGTCGAAATGCAGGTGGCTAACGGCGGCCATATTGACGTCGGCCGGGTCGACGCCCGCGTCCTGAACGGCGTGCTCGATGGTGCCCGCTTCGATGAGGATGGTCCGGCCGCCGCCGCGCAGGAGCAGGGCGTTGTGGCTGAGCGTGACGCGGTTGCGTTCATCGGTCTCGACAGAGCGTGACCAGACGGTTCGTGGGATGATGCCGAACATGCCGCCGCCGTCGAGCAGGAAGCGTCCGGCTCGGAGCAGGGTCCAGTCGTACCGTACCTTCGTGGCCATGCCTAAAGGGTAGTCGCCAATCGCCCAAGATGACGGAGATGACCGGTGCTGATGCCGCTTGAGATCGCAAGGATGGAAGAAGCCCGCCAGGCCCGCGCGATGACCGAACTCGGAGCGACCTACGAGCGGATCATGGGCGGCGTGATGGCGTACCTGGAGCCGGGCTCGTGGGCCAACCAGGCCTGCGGCATCGGACTTGAGGGCGAGGTCACGCAGGACGAGGTCGACCGTCTCGTGGCCTTCTACGTAAGCCGAGGCGTCGAGCCGCGGGCGGAGGTGGCGCAGTTTGCCGACGAGTCGCTTCTTGGCGCGATGGCCAAACACGGCTTCGAGCTGCGCCAATTCGAGACGGTCCTCGTGCGGCTGCTGGATGCGGGCGAGAAGATCGAAGCCGCGCCCGCGCAGGGCTGGCCCGTGGATGCCGACGGCAACGAGCTCGTCATTGAGGCGGTCGATGCGGCGGACGAGCCG
>CAXBOF010000009.1:0-14413 GCA_963977205.1 uncultured Phycisphaera sp.
GTCGATGGCGAAATCTCGGTGGCGACGCAGACGACCTTTGTAAACTCTGCCACTGGTTATCAGGGGTCGCTGAACATTGAGGGCCCCCACTGCGTGCTGTGCCCCGAGTGCGGGTGGACCGAGTTTTATGATGGCGCGTCCAACGCGACGTCGACGGATTTGTACATCCGGGGCGATGCGCAGCCTGCCTCGCTCGACCTCGGCGGCCACCACGCCGTCCTGGACCTCGGCCCCTCGGCACGGACGCGCCGCGACGACTTTTCCACAAATGGCACTATGCAAGGCGAGAACACGTACATTGGGGGCACCGTGACCATCATTGATAAAGGGTTATTCGAGTACTACGCCGAAGTCACTTCCAACATTACCTTCCACGCGGTGACGCTAATCCTGGGGACAAAGAAGATTATCATCGATACGCACTGCTCAGTCACCGCGATATCCAGCACGATCCAGGGAGGCGGATTTGACGAAATCGAACCGGGTCTTTACATTGGGATCGAGGGCGCATCCTCTGCTTCTGCTCTTTTGCTCCACGGGTGCACCATCGAGGGGTACATCAAAATCGACGTCGGATCGGTTCGGCTGTATGACTGCGACTTTGAAGACTTTGGCGGGGTTGGGACAGAAAACATTCTCTCCACTCCAGACTGGTGCGTCTGCGGCCTGGGTCAAACCGGGACTGGCGAGGTGTCGCAGTTCGTTTACAATTGGGGCACCAACCCAGCCAACACGACCATTAACAACATTTGCGACTCTGTCTGCGTCTACTCTGGCGCAAAGCCCGACGACTGCGATGGCCACAACAAACTGGCCGCCGGCTCCAACTACACGTGCCCGTTCATCACCACGGCTGCTTCGACGACGCCAACCACTGCGCCAACCACTGCGTCAACCGATGTGCCTACTGCATCCACTTCGACCGCGTACGTTCCTCCCGAGGCGTCTTCGGGTTCGTCTTCGGATGACGACGAGGCCATTATGATTATTGCGGCTGTGGCCGGCGGCACGATCGCCGTGCTGGCCCTGACGGCCAGTTTCACCATGTGCTTTGGGAACAAAGGCTCCGGCGGCTAAGCTGGAGCGGCGGGCGGTTCGTACGATGGCGGTGTAATGGATGCAGCGCTGTGGTCCGTGCGGGGATCACCCTGCGAATGCTGCCGTCGCGAGCTGCACTACTGCGAGGAAGAGGGCCACTGCGGCGAGGACCCACCTGATGCGGCGTGTCGGGCCGTGTTCCTGATTCGGCTGGGGAGGGGGGGGGGGCACCAGTCTGGCTTCTCGGTGCCAAAGCCGACTGCGAGTTCGGTGACCTGCAAAGTTGGTGCGCGGGTCACGCTGGGGCCAGCCCGGGGCGTTTTGGGAAATGGGGCCGCGCCATGTTTGCTGCGACCATGGATGCGACGGACGAGGCTGTGACTGCGACGTACTGGACGGCTCCGAGTCCTGGGGCGAGCAGGGGCGATTCGTTTGCGACTCGGGTGCACCAGTTGCCGATGAGGGTTGGTGCTGGACCGGATGTTGCCCATAGGATGGGGGCCACCACGATAAAGCTGAGCGCCGTGCCGTTTCCAGAGTCGACGAGGTTTTTGACTAGACTGTGGAATGGGGGAGGTCAGGTTGCCATAACTTGCCGGGGGACGCGGCCTACTTTTGTGCCAGACTAAACGCGAGGGCTGTTGGCGCGTCAGTGACTGCTGGGATCCGGCGGTGGGGGGATGGCGGACCGGTCTGAAAGGCGCCAGCTACTGGCTCAAGCCGCGGCATTTGCACTTGAGCGAGTTGGGGGGACCCCGGAGCGCGCGCTTGAAATCACGATGAACAACGAGCCCACTGCGGCTGCAAATCAACAGACGGTCGTGGGGCCTCTAATATTGCCACTGCGCCTGACGCCGCGGCTGCAGCGGCACGAGCTAGTTCTTGCGATTGCGGGCCTGGTTACGCCGTTGGCGGCTGCGATGGCTGCGCGGTCCGTCTGCCCCGATTCGTACGTGGCGCGGATGACTGGTGCTGGGATTCTGGAGCTGCCTGCCACTCTGGCGGATGTGCCACTGATTGACAACGCGTGTCTTCTGGCGCTGTGGCACGACGCGTTTGTGCACGTTCTGACCTCGTGCCGGGACGCTGGCCCTGGTCACCACCGACGACTGTACTCTGCGTTTGCCGTCCCGATTCGATTCGAGACGGCCGACACTGGCGAGCTGCGACTGGCGATGGACCGACTGGGGGTGTACTGGGCGCCTGCTCCAAAGTCGCGGGCATCGTTCATGGTGGGACGCGAGGGCGTCCGGGTGGCGGCTCGCGACTACGGGCTGCTGCAGACGCTACTTCTTGCGGGATTTCTTGCGCCTGCGCTTTGCATCCGGCTCGCCGACGCGCGGCGTATTCTTCTCCGCGGCGCGCAGCAGGGCCGTGTTGGAGACGATTAGGGCGTGTAGCTCGTGGGGCGACTTGCATGTATCCGCGCCCACTCCTGTCGCCGGCGTCAGCCGCCGCGGCGCGTCCGTGCCGAGGGGCCGAGGTCCAGGACGGCGTGGTGGCCGCCGAGGTCGAGCGGGTTTGCTCCTTACGCACCTGGCATTGCGGCCAGGATGGTCCCTGCGGCCGTTTCGGGGTCGCCCGACAAGAGTGTCACGGCGCCGGTGGGCCCCCGTACGAATGCCGATCCGGCCGTCACTCCGACCACCGTCTTGGGGGGTGGGTCTGCGGTGGGCTGTCTGTTGTCAAACAGATTCCGCAGGATGGCCATGTCGCGCGGGCCCAGTCTGGGGTCGCCCTCGAGGAGGCTGAGAACGGATTGCCCCGTCTGCTGCCTGAGGTATAACTCAAGGGCGCCCGCAACGACACCCTGGTCCATATAGGAGCCCAGGATGGATCCGGACACGGCCACGTCGCTGGTGGCGACTGGCGTGTCTCCCTCGCTTGCCATTGTTGGGACGACGCCGCGCGCCCTCTTCTCCCCCGAGGCGACGCTCATGATGCTGCGATCTGTGCCGGACCACCTGCGGACGACGGCTGCTTCCGATGTTGTGACGGCCCTGGTTCTGAAATTGCGGGATTCGAAGAACGCTCTGGTCCGGAGTACGGCCATTGCGACGGTCCGCAGCCTGCTGGTGGCGTTCTGCGCCGCGCCGGCCGAGTCCCCGCGCTTTGCCATGACGCGATCCGAGTACCACTCTCTGGCTGCGTGCTGGGGCCGGTCTGCGCCGTGCCTGTGCCGCGTCGGGTCGCCCACGTGCCATCCCGAGACTCGCGACTATGACAGGTTCCGGCAGTGGCACCTGCACACGTACTGCCGCGTGGCCGGGGAGCGAGTGATTGTAGATTGGCGGTCCGCGTCGGACGTGCTCATCCGCCAGTTCTGCATATCGATGGCGGGCGTTGCCGTGCGCGAGGCGGGACGGCCGCTGTTTCCCGCCGAGCTGGTGGAGCGGATTGCGCGGTATGCGGCTCGTCCTTCCTGCCCGGTCGGCGCCGTGGGCGCCGCATAAGGACCGTCTGCGGCACCCGGCACGCCATGTCGACCGACAACGATGCGGGGAGCGCGGGACTGTCTGAGATTGCGGGGCACGTTCAGGTGTGGCGGGCCGTGTTCCTGATTCGGGGAGATCCGGTTGCCCGGTCTGACGGCGCCGCGCGCCCAAGGTGCTCAATGCCCGGATTGCGCAGATGCAGGCCGCTGGGGCCGCCCCCCAGTCCGTGGCCTCTGTGGTGGAGGATCTGAACGACTACTACGAACGCGGTGCGTTCCCCCGGCCGGGCAGTCGGATCGGTCAAAATCCGGAACACGGCCCGCCATCCCATCTGCCGCCAGAGCACCCATGGTCGCCGCCGCCGCCCACGCGACGGGCCTGACTGCAGTTCGCCAGGCATGCAGCTGCGGTCGATGCGGATTGTGACGCTAGAGGAGGAGAAGAAGGAACTGCAGCGGTCGACGGAGGAACAGTCTCGCCGACTGTGGCGGTTTGTGCTCGGCGTCTTTGCCGCCCTCTGCGTGCTGATGTGCGTTCTGGCCGAGATGGCGCGCCCGGGACTTGTCGAGGACCTGGCTGTGGCGTACTGGAGTCAGGTGGCCACTGCACTCGCCGCCACAGTCATTGCCCGACGGGCGTCGCGCCCCGTGCCCGCCATTGCGCCGTAGCCGGGTCCAACTTTCCATATTTGTATTCCAGCTCCCAACCATAACCCGAAACTGGCACCAGAACTTGCCCACACCCGCAGACCCATGGAAGTGGGACCCGCCCTTGCGCGACTTGAGACTATGTCGGCTGCCAAGCTCCTTGAGACGATGGAGGCGTCGGTCCGCCAGGCGAAACACAACAGTGACCAGTGGGCGGCGCTGCTGAGCGTCTGCTTTGGCAATGTGAATCACTATGGCCGAGCACACGAGATGTTTGACCTCTATCCCGACCGGGTCCGACACGCAATAGCGTTTGCCGTCCAGAGCGTCGTCGACGAGCCCAACCGCTGTTCCGGCGCCGACGAGTAGCCATACACACTTTAGTAATTATTGTTCTGATTCGTTGGTGTACGCTGGCGGAGTGCGGAAGGCTTTGGCGGCGAAGACGCTCTCTCTCCTGTCGGCGATCCCGGTGGCGATGCGGTGCCGTGACACGTCCACTCGATTTCGCCACGGTGTCTTTCAGCCCATCCATGCATCCCCCCGCTTCCCATATTGATGCTGTCAAAGTAGTATGCGTTGAAAACCAGGCCGTCGGTGTAGTTGTGGTCCTCCATGTTGGGCATTCCGAGCATCACTGGCGCATAGACGTGGACCGCACTCAAGCCCTTTGGCCTGTCTGTGGTGTACTTGGCAATGGCGACAATGACGCTGCCGTCGGCGCTGCCTTTGAGTTCCAGATGCTCCAGATCCGGGCACGCGACGATAAACTCTGCCGCAAATGAGCGCTCGCCGGGCGGCGGGACTTTTGTGCATTCAAAGTGCAGCGACAGCTTCCTGACGCCCGTGTACTGCTGTGCCCCAATGTTGCCGGCGCAATCGTCGTCCGTAATCTTGACGTGCACCATTTCGCCTCCTGCTGGCAGTCTCTGGCTGTAGTTCCGGGCAAACTCGTCATAGGTTGGGCATGTGCACTTGCTGACGCCGATGGAGGCTGGATGCCTTTGGGCCCCGGTTGTACCACGGGCTGCGGTGTCAGCAAGCTTCACGAATACGACGTGTGCCATTGCAGTTTCAGTCTTTGGATCCCCAGTTTATAGTCGCTGGGATCTGTATTCCGAGTGCCACAACTCGGCGTGTCGGGCCGTGTGCAGTCTGAGAGATGGACGCTGCCATTCGTGCCGCCTGGGAGGCCGCCGAGGAGGCTATGCAGTCTGCGCCTCTGGTCCAGCCCCGACAGACGTGTTGCCGTTCGATGTGCGACGAGCCTGGCGTCATGCAGCTGGCGACAGAGGGGGGCGGTCCCGCGCGGCCGTCGGTGACTCCCCTCGCCGGCGTCGTGTGCTCAAACTGCGCGGGGTGGGAGGTTGTGAGCGCCTCTCTGTCCTCTGGATGGGTGGGACGAGACCCGCGCATCTACCTCGCATATGCCAAAGCCGGGCTGTGCGTCTCGGTGCAACCGAGCGTCGGTCCTCTCGACATGCACGTGGAAGAGGCTCGGCGACTGCGAGGCCGCCTCGACGAGGCCTTTGGTGCTGTCTTTGGTCCGGCAGCCCCAGTCACGCCGCCACCGCCATCGCCCGACCTCGTTGCCCGATGCCTGCGGGACCTGTGACCACTGGCGCACAGCGGTCGCACTCGACCCTCTGCCGCCTTGGGGTTAACGTCGCGATCGTCCAAATTTAGATGCAGCAGTTTTCCAGAACCCCCGATCGACGCCACTTTTTCGATCCGACCATGAACGACACTAAGACCCACATCCACTCCGATGTCGACCCGGACTTTACCCCGGCAGACTCTGAGGGCGACGGCGCCGAGCAGGCAGCCGTTCGCAGTTCGTCTCGAGCTCGGGCGCCGCGTCGCCAGCCGGGCATGGTGAACCCCGACTACGTGGCACCCGAGGCGTTCACGGCCAGGCTCGGGTCCGAGCCGTACCCAGCATTGACGCGCGTCATCCGAGCTCAACGCGACCTCGCGCGGGCCAAGGCGGGCGTTTGTGCTGCCAAGGACACCGCGGCCCGAGCGGAGCGGGAGCTCGATGCGGCCAAGAGCGCTCTGATCCGCAACCTCGAGCAGCGACCGCAGTAGTCCGGCCGACCCTTTAGACCACTGCTACTCCCTACTTTCGCCTGCTGCGATCGCCCGCTCGCGCACCTCCCTGAGCCTCTGCCGCGTTCTCTCTTCGGCCTCGGCGTCGAGTGCGTTGCACGCGGCCTCGTGCTCGTCATCAATCCTCGCTTCAAGATCGCGCACGCCGTCCTCGTACCTCTGCTGTGCCACACGCTCGAGTCGTTTCTCTTTGTCTCGACTCTCGTCCTGCTCCTCCCGCCTGATGGCCGCCTCTAGCCTTGCCTCGGCCGCCTCGTACGCGTCGGCGCATCGCCTGACCTTTTGACGGAGTGCGACGACGTCTGCTTCGAGAACCCCGATGTCCTCTTCGTCGTGGCGCCGCTTGGTGCCACGCGGTGCCTCTGCGTCGGGCACGCGCTCGTCTGCCGACGATGCGCCCAGCACCTGCGTTTCCTGCGTGTCGGGCACAAAGACCTCGGGCCGCTGGGCGTACTCCCACGACGAAGAGGCGGCATTCGGCGGTCCTTCGTCACCGCTGCTCGAGTCCTGGTCGTTCAGGATGAGGACAGGACTGCGGCGTCTCGTAGAGGGCGGGGAATCAAAGAGGTTGGGCGATGGCGACCGGTCGCGTGCTGCATCCGACGGCGGCATTGAAGTTCTGAGCGCGGATTCCGGAATTCCCGAAATTCAGCCACAACTCTGCAGGAAGCGCCGATGCCGCCGATTTCAGTTCCCGGAGGACCCGAGCGGGCCCGCCGACGACGTGGCCGACTGCGACTGGGTGGCCACCCGCTTGCCCGCGCCTCGCCTCGGCCGATGACTGGGTTCCTGGCGTCCGCGGTGGTTCCCGGTGGGTGTGTCGACGGCAAGCCTCCCTTTCGGCCCATCACAAAGCTGTGTCGGGTGCCCGAGCCCGGTTCCACCAAGACCCTTGCATGCGAGATCCCGCCCTGTCCGTACTGCCGCCCCCCGCGGCCGTGTGATGACGAGTGCACTGGTGTGCGGGGATGCTTGCACTGCTGCCTTGACCGCGGGGGCTGCGAGCATGCAGAGGCGGCACTGGCGGCCGTTCCCGACCCGGAGAGGATGCTGATGTGCGTCGTCTGCCTCGACCGCACGCATGCGCCACTGGCCCTTGTGAATGCCGCCACGGGCGCCGAGGAGCCGCACACGTACTGCAGTGCATGCAGCGACCGGCTTGCCACCACGACGACGTCCTCGCCGACCACCCGGGCGCGTGTCGACCCGATTGCCATTCCCCGGCTCTCCCGCAACGCCGTCAGCGCGCTGCTGGCAAACCCGGCGCTGCCCGAGGGCGCGTAGCCACTGCATGCACGCTACAGCTCAGTTGTCTTCCGCCCCGCGAATAACG
Source organism: uncultured Phycisphaera sp. (assembly GCA_963977205.1). GTDB lineage: Bacteria > Planctomycetota > Phycisphaerae > Phycisphaerales > UBA1924. Next base: position 7,563 of record CAXBOF010000009.1, read on the forward strand.
CTGTACTCGCCCCTATCGTAGCTGCGGCTGCAGACCCGCCTCCGGTCCATCCTGCCATGTATGCGACGGTCCCGACCAGTGCAATGCCTCCAGCGACGCCTCCGCCAATGGCAAGGCCTAGCTCCATGCCTGAAAGTCCCTCGTCGCCTGTGGACCCGTCGCCTGGTCCCTCGCACACTTCGGGCGGCTCCAGACACGTCAGCCTTGCCCAGATGGCCTGTTGCTTGGAGGGTGTCAGTCTGCGGGCTGCAACTGGGTCGCGGCGCGGTGCATACCAGCTGCGTGCATCCAACGGTGTTATTCACGCCAAAGGACTGGTTGAACTCGGCGTAGTAGGGGCCGCCGGTGGCCGGATTGAAGCACACAATCATCGCGGGGATGTTGTGGTCTTTCCTCTGCCCACTGAAACCTGGGTCGTCCTCGTAGAGCCCGTACGTCGCGTTGCAATCCCCCGGGGACGCGGTTCGGCAGAAGTACATTCCGTCGTCGCCGCAGCCGGCCCAGTACCATCGGCCGTTGTCCGGTGCAAGAAAGGTATCCTTGGGGTCTGCAGATCGCCGACCATTCTCAGAAACCCTGGCAATGCCCTGGGGCCACTAGGCGGGGCATCCGGGAGTGGAGGGGGCGAGCGGCTGCGGGGAGGGGCAATACACGCGGACGGACAGCATGCGCTGCGGCCTGGGCGCTGCTACTCACACCTCTGGCAGTATTCGCCGTCTGCTTCGCACGCAGTGACGTCGGCCCCAGTGCCAACACGCGGCCTTGGACCAATGACTTCCGTCTGGTACGGAACACCGCTGCACCCGGACTCGTTGAAGAGCTCGAACCGGACAGGGCTCAGTTCTGCTGCCGCCAGCCCCGCCACCAGCGCCGCCGTGCCCGCCATAGCCCGCTCTGTACCATATGCCAGCCTCCCCCTAATACACTCTTGCTACCCGGCCTCCTCGGCCGCGAGTTCTTGTTCGAGTCTTGCCTCTGCGAGTTCCCATTGCGATTCTACTTTTGGTAGGCCCGTATTCCGTCTTCAGACACCTGCGTTGCCCATTTATCCCCGTTTGTGGTCTCGCCTGGGTTCCCATTAACACGCCAGAATCCGTCGAAGATTTCTAGGGGGAACCCATATTTGTACACTTCGTGCCACCGGTCTATGAATTCTGGGGTCGCGTACATTTTTTTGGCGCGGCCGTTGGGCATTTTTAGGAGAACTATCCTTGTGCGCCCGGTTCTTTCATCCTCCGTTGTTGATATTTCGTTCGGTTCTGCGGGCTTGCGCTTGTCTGGTGGAATGCGCATGAAATCATCCCAATAGAATTCAGTGTCTTCGTCCAACGCGGTATCCAAACCAGCGGTGTGTCCGAGGCCGCTGAATGTGGCCATATCGCGACTGTGATCCCCTGGTGCGCCAGCTGGCGTCTGTGCCGACTGGCGCCGGCAACTCTTATATTGGTCCGCTGGCTGGTCTACAGGTTGAAGGTAAACTCTGCCCATTGCTTACTGCCCTCCGGCCTGTTCCATTTCTTCCCTCAACTTATCCATCTGAGCTTGCAGTTCGGCAAGTTGTAGTTGCTTTTCCTCCAATGCCCTGGCGGCAGATTCTTTCTCCTCCTCCAATGCCCGGGCGGCGGCAGCGCGTCTTTCTCGGACCTCTTTTCTGCGTCTGCCGCGCGCCATTCGCGTCGTCTGGGCACTTGTTGTGTCTTCCGGGAACTCAACCGCATACGCGGATGGATTTGAGATCAAGAATTCCCTCGGGTTGATACTGACCATCACACCACTTTGCTCCTCTTCAACGGGAGTGTTCATGATTTCTGCCAGGGATCTCTCGCCGAGGATGTGCTCTTCCATTTGTTCGCCTCCGTGTTCTTTCATGAGAAGGTCGAAGATGTCCTTGTTTCTGTTCTCGATAGTCACTCTCATCAATTCGAACCCCACTTCAGTGTCCAGAAACGGCTCTGTGATATCAACGCCAGAGTCATGATCTGTTGGTGGAACAGTTTCATCCCGCATGCCGTTGATCATGGCCTGAAGAAGCGTCGTTGCGGTTCCGGCATCAAGCGTGACCATTTTCGTTAGAACTGTCCACAACTGCCAATTGGCGGTGAATTCGGGCGGCGGAAACATGCCGGTTTCGGACCCCTCGTCGGCGCCTTTCACGAGCGATTCAAAGTCGGCTTCGCTCCAGGCCCCGTCCAATAGGTGGGCCGCCTTTGTCGCCCAACTGGCATCAATCCTCGTTGTGCGGAGCCCTGAAGCCCAGTTGGCAAGACGGGTCCTCCTCTCTTCGTGGACGGCTCCGAGCTGCATCAAACAGTATCCGATTCGCTCCATAATGTCCTCACTGTTGCCTGGCTGAAGACGTGCCTGTAGTTCGTTGATGGCAGCATCGCAGATGTTGCCGATTGTTTCATCCGTGTAGACGGATGACATGATGAGCTCTTCGGAGACGCGCTTGTCTTCCTCGCCGTACCCTGTTTTGCAGAGGTTTTCGAACAGGGCACTGTCAGATGGGCCCCCATCATAAGCGTCCTTTGCCGTCTCTGGGCTGCAAAGGGCGCGCACGGATCCCCATTTCCGGTTGCACGAGACTGCAACCCAGAGCGCGTTCCTCTTCCGTTCGCCGATCACTGCGACTTGTCCGGCAACATGTCCGAGGTCGTCCGCGACGAATGTACTCAGCCGGCTCATGAGGTCTTTGACTGCACCATCTGCCTTGAGGTCCGACAGGTTGCTGTTCTGAAGAATCATGTGAATGGGATACATCCTCATTTTCGGGTTGCTTTCTTTGACATACGGCTCGTCGAGGCGTTTTGCTTCGAAGTTCATCACTTTCGTAACCTCATCGAAAGTTCCTCTAGAAAGCACCCGGCAGAGTTCCTTGCTTGGTGCACCCTCTACAAACCGCTTAATCGCATGATCGCCCATGCCCGCCCGTGCCACAATAGTGTCTGCCATGCCCAGACCAAACTCGACGGGGAGTGTGTCTCTCCTGGCCCTTGCGTTGGGGGGCGGTTTGGCTGTGCCAGTGAATCCTGAAACAGCTACAGTGGGTTTCCTCCTCATTTCCGCGTCTGTGGTCGCTTGTGCTCTTCCGCTAAGTGCCGCTGTAGCTGACCCGCCGCCTCTGCGAGCAGCCTTAGCTGGGCGATCCGCCATGGCACGTCAGGTGGCGTCTGTACCGACTGGCGCCGGCAACTCTTATATTGGTCCGCGGGCTGGCCTACAGGTTGAAGGTAAACTCTGCACGGGGCCCGGAGGATGGTGGTGGCCTGGCGCTCGAGGTGGACCGGGGCGCCGGCAGGGGTTGGCCCGAGTCGCGTTTCTCGAGGAGGGCTGAAAAGACGGGCGGCAGGCTGCCATGGTCGATGGGGTGCAACGAGGGCGGGTCTGTGGGCACTGCGGGCAGGTCGGCCATCGAATCCTCCCTGGCGGCCGTGGACGCTGCTGCTGCGGGTGCCGGTCCCGTTTCGATTGCCATTTCGGCCATCATGGCGGCCACCTGGGCGTCCACGTCGTCGTCGCCCGTCTGGAACATGGCGCCCCCGATGGATCCAAACTCGTGCTGGTGGCGCTCCACGCTCTCGGCCCAGTCGGCCGCGTTGTCAATCTGGCTCGTGTAGTCGGCCTCTTTCTGGTGCTTGAGGGCGCCCGCAATTTCGCGGTGGACTGCCGAAATGTCCTGCACCGTCTGCTGCTGCACCAGGGTGGAGATGAGGCCTGCCGAGTTCCGTCAGTGCCGCGTGGCGGGCCGTGTTCCGGGTCTGGGACTGCGGCGCACCCGCGTACTGCGCCACTGCGCTGTCGTGCGTGTTTTTCTGGGCGAGGTAGCTCTTGCATGTGGCCTTTCTGCCCGCCTTGGCTGCCGCCATGGCCATGTCGTGCATGTCCTTCGACTTTTGTTCCTGCAGCTGCCGTGAGCCCGTGGCCGGACGCCCGGCGCCTGTGGCCCGAGTCGCGCCTGTTTGTCGCGCATCCCCTCGAGCCGCCCGATGAGGGTGCTCATGTTGGCCCGCTTGGTCTGTGAAAACATCCTGCCAGACGGTTGGGATTCCAGCCTTTGCCGGATATACCCTTTCGACCAAAGGGGCGCCTCGTCCCGGGCGGCATGGATTTATAAGCGGTGCGCGCGCGCCCTGCAACGCGGCATGGAAGCAAACACGCGGCGCGCCGCGCTGCGACTCTGGGTTGTTGCGGGCGCGCTGGGCCTGGCGGGCGCTCAGACTGTACGCGCCCTTTCCGCTCGCCGCGCCCGCGCCCGCTGACGCTGCCCAGCTGCACTTTGGGGACGCATTCTGCGACGCCGGCACCTTTGCAGTCTGTCCCGAGACCGGGCAGCTCTTCTGCTGTCCCAAACCCGGTGGAAACAACGCCATCGCCGCACAGTGCGACCTGACGATTGGTGCGGGATCGTGCCGTAGCAACCCAGACCTGCTCAACTGTGCATGCCCGAGCAACGTCACGTACAGCGACTTTATTCCGTACCTCACTGCCGAGCCGTGGCAAGACGAGCCGTACAATCCCTCTTTTGGCCAGACCCTATCTCCTCCGGTCACGTGCAATGACACTGGACGGTAAGGCGCCCGTGCACAGCGTGTGCCGTTCCGCTGATCCGGCGCCCAGGATGTACGACTGCAACAATCCCCTCTGCGATGCCCACGCTCCGTGCGACGGCGTTGACTCACAATACGATGACTGTGGCTGTGCGCTTGCACGGACGGCGTACTGGTCGGCCAACAATTCTATTCTGAACTGTTTCCACGATGAGCTCGACCCCTGCAACACCGGGCAGTATTTCTGTGACTCTAGCTTTTCTAGCTTTTCCCCCACGGATCCTCTGTGCATCGGGCCACCAATCGTGCAATCGTGCGGTTTGGTTCGACTCAATGGTGCGTTCATATCCAGCCCAAACGGCGGGTCCTCGCACTGGTGCCCTACGGTGCCCCCATTTGCCAACTTTTACTACTCCGAGCCCGTGCCGTACCTCAAGACGTGGCAGCACGTGCCGTACAATCCCGATGCGGGGTTGCCCGCATCCACTGCCGTCCAGTGCAATGCCACCGGCCGGTGGGCGTCCCTACTCTGCCTTGTGCTGTGCACTGCTCACTGCGCTCCAGGTTTTACAAATGCGACAACCCCCTCTGCATTGCGACTGCGCCGTGCAGCGACCCCGGATGGGACGACAGTGCCTATGAAAACTGTGGCTGTGCCCTGCAGACGACGGCGGCCATGCCAGACCCAGGCGAATGCGGGTCCTCCAGCTACACGCAGTGTAACGCCACCGGACAGCTCTTCTGCAAGCCAAAGTCGGACGCCACTGGAGTGGCCACCCTCTGCACCGAGACCATCGAACTGGGGTCCTGCTCGTCCGACACTGGCCTTGGGAACTACGCGTGTCCCATGGTGGGCCGATGGGCCGAATTCTACGAGGGCATTGGCACCAATGCAAGTCACGAGTCGCTTTGCGATGTTCGGTGCAACAACACGGTCAGCAACATCACGGATGGCATTGTCGACTGCGACTACGTTCCGTGCTGCAGGTGGACGGAATTTGAGGATGGCATCCACTGCGGCCTGCCTTCGTCCGTGGGGGGCTGTGCGCACCTGGACGCCGATGCCCGGCTGTGCCCGTCGACGCGATTGGATAAGACGGTGTGCGACCACATTACGGTGCCGTCCATCTTTGGGGACGACGCGTGCCTCTGCAACACCGGCTACCGACTTGTCAACGGCAGCAAGTGCGAGCTGGTGGAATTTGAAGACACTGTATGCGGCATCGAAGAGTACGCGTCCTTCCGAGCCACAAACAGTTCCTACGAGTGCGTCCCAGCTACAAACTGCTCCGGGGACACGCTGGTCGATCTCACGGGTTCTTCGGACCGAGTCTGTGCTCTTCCGCCGACCGTCTGCGTCGGCATCCTGGGTGGGGATGGCATCTGTGTGACGCCCGAGGCGACGTGCACGAGCATTCAGTTTGTGCGTGGGTCCCTGCCCACCGGAAAGCCCGACTGTGCGACGCTGTCTTTGCCGTGCACGGGCCACAGCTACGAGGTGACTCCGCCCACACCGACGTCGGACCGGGTGTGCCGCCGGTACACTGTCTTCCACACCTTTGCCGCAGTGTCACTCGCAATTCTTCCTTCGGCGTTGTACGCGGTCATTGCTCTGGGGGGGTCCAAGCTACGGAGGAAGGCGTAAATAGAAACTGCAACAGTCTATTGTCAGTTCGTTCTGTACGCGTAGATGGCCCCAATGATTGCGGGCACGCCCACCCCGACGCCCACGCCCACTGGAATGACCCAGGATGGCACGTCGTCGCTGTCGCTGTCGGGCACCGTGTACTCTGTTGTTGTGGTGGTTGTAGTTCCCACCGCGCCCCCCGTCACCCTCGCCGGACTTACGTTCTGGATCGGCCTCCCGCCGACTGCACCGGTTGCATTCTTGTGTGCATCCAGGATGCCGTCTATGACGCTTTCCGCAGCATCAAAGTCGCTGGGTTCGCTGGCCATGTCAATCACCGCAGTTCCCTCCACGTCGGCAATGATCGAGCCGTCGCGATAGCCCACGACGGTGAGGTTGCTGTTCGGAAATGCACCCTTGAGCCACGCCTCCACTAGCGGCGTCAGTTCCGTCTCGTTCAAGGACGAAAAGTCGGCGTCCAGTACAATGTCGAAGGAGATGTCATACTCTGCACTGAACATGGTCGTTGTCGTCACCGTAGTGGTCGTTGTGGTGGCCGTAGTAGTCGTTGTCGTAACCGTAGTGGTCGTTGTGGTGGCCGTAGTAGTCGTTGACGTAACCGTAGTGGTCGTTGTGGTGGTCGTTGTGGTGATCGTGGTGACCGTAGTGGTCGTTGT
>CAXBOF010000010.1:0-13339 GCA_963977205.1 uncultured Phycisphaera sp.
CGACCTCCACCAGCGGTTTGGATCCGTCATCCGGCTGCATGGCGTCGAACGCTTTGCCGGTAAGGTTGTACTTCTGGAACAGGCACGCTGCGACCGCGTCCATTAGCGTCGACTTGCCCGACTCGTTGGGGCCATGGATGACGTGGAGATGCTCGTCAAAGACCACCTCGACTGGCTCATCACCCGCGTGGACCCGGAAGTTCTCGATCTTGGCAGAGATCAGCCTCACGACCCGCTCCCTCCATCAACCGGACGAGCGCGTTGAAAGAGCATCTGCAGAGCGAGGCACGCCGCTTTGCTCTCTTCGCCTGGTTGGTCCGCCATGGCACGGAGAGACTGAGCAACCCGGCCCGTCAACCCCTCCTGACCGAGAGACTCAAGCTCCGCCTCGGTGGGCTTGAGTTGAATCCCGTCGCCGCGGCGGCGGAGGTGCAGGAGCAACTCGCTCTGGGTGTCGAGCAGGTTTTCAAGTCGGTGCAGGTCGTTCATGCCGAGCACGCCCTCGTACTCCAGACGGACAAGCGATTTTTGCGGCACGCCCAGTTTCTCGAACCAACGTTCAAGCGCGACGACATCCTCGGTCGTGTGAAGGCTGACCGTGTGCCGTCTCCAGTCGCAACCTGCCGACCGAAGGGGCTCGGTTCGCGGTGCCGTTCCCGGGCCGTCGATCTCGACAAGCAGGACGTGACCGGACCGGTTTTCCTTGAATCTGTCGGGCTCCGGTGTGCCGCAGTACCAAGCCTTCTCGCTGACCTGGCGGACGCCGTGCCAGTCACCGAGGGCGAGGTAATCGAGCCCTGCTTCATCGGCCACAGCCGGGTCGATCAGGTTGGGCGTAGTGCCGCCGTCCTCGGAGTCAAAGTCCACCACCGAACCATGTGCGATGCCGATCCGCAACTGGCCTGGGTCGGTATCCGCTCTGTCAGTGGTAAGCCAACGAGTGGGGTCGGTTACGGTGTGTCGCTGGACCAGCGGGCAAGGCAGGAGCGTGACTGGTTTATTCGGGATGGTAAACGGAACGCATTCGACCAGAACCTTGAAGTTCTCCGGGCAGCGGTCAAGGAAACGCTGCCTCTCGTACACGCTCTCGGGCGCTCCCGCGAAGTCGTGATTGCCCGGGATGGCGTAGATCGGGATGTCGATGCGCCCGAGAATCTCCAGCGCGCGGGTAACGACCTCGTTGTCGACCGTATGGGCATCGAATAGGTCACCAGCAGCCAAAATGAAGTCGGCCCCTCGCTCAATCGCCAATTCTCCTATCCGCTCCATTGCTACCAGTCGTTCGGCACGCAGCAAAGCGCCTTTGTCACCGGGGATCTGACCCATGCTCGCCCCGAGCTGCCAATCGGATGTGTGAAGAAATCTGACCATGCACCCTCTCATAAACCTATCGTGGGCGACATTTGACCTGCCCCCAATGTAGCTACCAGTTACTATGTTACTCCACGGGCCGTTCCCTGCTCCATCAGAGGCTGCTGAGCATAACGAAGCAGGCAGCTGATGAAGTGATGGCCTCCGAAGCCGGCGACTAGCACCCCAGCAACGATTGCGGACGCGCCGTGTTGTAGTGCTCCCGCCAACGCTCGATCAGCACCTTCGCTTGCAGCAGTGTCGTGAAGACTTCCCCGCCGAGCAATTCTTCCATGAGCTTGCCGTTGAGGCTCTCGATATACCAGTTCTCCCACGGACTCCCCGGCTCAATGTACAACGTCTTCACGCCGACTCTCCCCAGCCAAGTCTGTACCGCCTAGGCCGTATACTCTGCCCAGTTGTCCAACCAGACGTGCCCCGTCACGCCACGCGTCGCCATCAGCCACGCCAGACGCTCAAGCACATCATCGCTCTTCAGTCGTCTCGCCACGTCCATCGCCAAGCATTCTCTGGTGTACTCATCGATCACCGTCAGCATCCGGAAAGCCCGCCCGTCGTGCGTCCTGGCCTGCACGAAGTCGTAGCTCCAGACATGATCCTTTTGCTCCGGCCGGAGCCTCACACACGATCCATCGTTGAGCCAGAGCCGGCCCCGTTTGGGCTGTTTCTTCGGCTCTCTCAGGCCTTCCTGCTTCCAGATCCGCTCGACACGCTTGTGATTCACGTACCAGCCGTCGTCACGGAGCAACGCCGTCACACGCCGGTACCCGTACCGCCCGTACAGGCACGCAAGCTCGAAAATGCGCTGCGTCAGCGGCGGCTCATCGTCGCGCACCATGGGCGTGTCGAAGGGGCTCACAACGGTTACGCCGCCGTCTCTGAACGCGGCAGCCAGATCCAAAACTGAAACGATTAGGTGGCCGGGACAGCGAGTAGAGCGGACTACACCTACTACTAGACTACTTGGTGTTCTCTTCATCATCGCCCATTCGAAACTTGTAGTCGAAATTAAGAATAAAGTCGATCTCATCTGGCAGAAGGCCACTATGTTGCCCCAATACCTCATCAATTTGGTCGATTATGGCCTTGCTGCACTTGGGGAATGTGCATTGGATATTGAGGGTACCCCACTTCTTGTAATTCATCGTGCGCACCTGCGAGTGCTTACGAATGTCGGACGACAGTCGCGTTGAAAGCCGACTCAGCTCAGAGCGGGTCTCCTTGCCAGCGGACTCGAAGTCAAACGGAGCATTCTCGACTTCTCGCTTATTGAGGTTCCGACAGTCGGACATCACGACGATGAACCAGTAGAACAGGCTGGAGTTCAACACTGCGAGGAAGCAGTCTCGCTCCGCAGCAGTGGCGAACGCGAGGTCTTTGAGGTCGGATGGATTCCGCGATTCGCCATCGGCATTTGTGATCGACGGAATGAAGTCCAGAATCTGCACGAAACCACTAAGCTTCCTCGTGTAGTAGATCTTGTGGCGAGCGCCGCGCTGGACACGAGCACCAAGGCGCTCCTTCTGGCGATGAAGCTTTTTCAGGATCGACAGTTCGAACGAAGTACCCACCTTGGGCAGCGCACCGCTGACTTGCTCGGCTGTCACATCACAGAACACCATCGTGTCGAACAGGTGCTGCCGATAGGCAGTGGCCCAGCGACGATAGGTGGTTGAGTAGTATCGCCGCTGGGCCGGAGTGCGCTGGAGCAGGATGATGCTCAAGCGGATATGTTCGAGTCCGTCGAACAGTTTGCCGGGGCGGTCGTTGAAGTTGCTAACGACCAATGATCCGTGGTCGGCAAGCACTCGCTGTAGCGTCTTGTAGCCTGCCGTACAGATTGAGGATACGGGGACGATCATCCCGCACCGACCCCGCTCGGATGCCACATCGGCCGCTCGCTCCAGTGTGTACGCATAGAGGTTGCCGCAAGGCAGTGTGTCATAGCCCCGCACGGAGTACTGCTTCGTGATCGTCTCGTACTCGACATATGGCGGATTGCCAATGACCACATCGAAGCCGCCACCGTTCATTATCGCGTAGAAGTCGATGGCCCAGTGGAACGGTTTGTGGCTTTCGATCCACTCGCGGAGTCGCTCTGTCTTGCCGAGTGATACACCAAACTCACCAGCAAGGTACTTATTGAGATCACCCTCCAGCGCGAGCAATCGGTTTGCCAGATCGTCTTTTCCACGTGCGATGTCTGCGGGTCCAGCTCGCAATTCTATTTGCTGGCGGCGGAAACTCTCGTAGGCGCGGTTGGCACGATCAGCAAGATCGTCGATTCTGGCTCGCTCCTTTGCCGCGTAGGGCAATTGCCCTTGGAGATCGCTCACATCCCCGAGTCGTGGATAGCCGACCAAGGCGTTCCCGGCGCGAATGTTGAAATCGATGTCGGGGAGCGGCTCGATATCTGCCGTCGTCAGCGAGGAATCAACCTGCGCCACAAGCTTGAGGAACAGTCGGAGTCGGCAGATCTCCGTCGCTTCCTCCATGATGTCCACACCATAAAGGTTGTTGATGATGATGGACTTGAGGATGAAGTAGTCGGTGTTCTTATGGTGCTCAGCGATCCGGGCGAGGGTCTCCCGCTCCTTGGGCATAGCCTCCTTGTGGCCCGTCGCGTCGGCATCGTCGATGAGCGCCTGCATCCGGTTGAGGCAGGCTTGGTAGAGCGGCTGGAGGATCTCCAGGGCGGCGAAGAGGAACGCGCCTGAGCCGCAGGTGGGGTCGAGGACGGTGATCTTCTCGATCTCCCGCCAGAGGGCACGGAGGGAGTCCGGTCCCTCGCACCCCACGATGATGTCCTCGGCGAACTGGCGGATGTCGAGGTTGAATGTGACGAGATCGTTCGCGCTGGTGACCGAGCCCGAGCGGAGGGTGTCGCGGACCTCTAGGCACCGCTCGCGGCGGGCGATGTGCTCGCGCCAGGTCTCGGTCGGGAGTGCGTAAGGGGATGCTGCCGCAGAGTTCCAAGAGCCACGCTTGGTGACATCCTTGAGGCCTGCCGCGATCTCCTTGGGCAGTCTGAGCACGGAACCGTCGGCGTCGATGACCCCGTGGCGCATGGCAGGGTAGAGGTATCGGTCGGGATCAGCGGCCAGGAGCTTCCAGGCGGTGCCCTTTGGGCCGAAGGCCACTTTGCAGGTCTCGGCCACCCGGTCGAGGATGAAGGGGATGATGGTGTTTCGGGCGATGTAGCCCGTGATGTCCTCCTTGGTGTAGTACGCTCCCATCTGCTTCTGGTTGATGTACTTCTCAAAGATATACCCGAGGACATCCGGGTTGATCTCCGGCTTGCGGTCCGGTCCTGCTCGTCGAGGCACCAGCGGAAGTCGTCGAAGAACTCAAACACCTGCTCGAATGCGGAATCGGGGATGGCAACCTCGGGCGTTTCGAGCCGGTGCTGCTCGAACACCCCGCCGTTGAGGTACGGCACATCGCCGATGAGCCGCTTGATCTCTCGGGTTCGCTCCTTCTTGGAAAGACCGTCGTGGAACAGCGTGAGCAGGAACGAGCGGTAGAACGAGTGGAAGCGGTCCTTGCCGAGATTCTCGCGGACTCGACTCATCCGGTTGCGGAGGTAGTTGGTGTCCCTGTCGAGCAGCCCTCGCTTCTGGATGAAGTAGACCAGCATGAGCCGGTTGAGCATGAGCGCGCCGTACCACTCGCGGTCGGCACCCTTCTTGTCCCTGGGGGCACCGGCAACATCTGGAATGCCCTTGATCGACTTGACAAAGGCGTCCTTCTCCTTCTTGAAGCGGTCGTAGAACTTCTTGGTGATGGTGTCGGCATCGAAGGCGTCCTTGGACCGACCCGAGACCTCCACCAAGTGCGCCCGCCCTTCCTCCTCATCTGCGATGCTGAAGGCGATGCGGGGGATTCTGGAGAGCAACTCCTCGCCCGATCCATCGTCGCGCCACACATACTCGCGGTGCACCATCGGGCGGCTTCGCTCCCGCCGGACCCATCGCCACCACTGCACCCCACCGGTCTTGTCGGCAATGATCGTCAGGTGCTCCCGGAATCGCTTGCCGATCTCCCGATCCAGTGCCGTGCGAGTGATCTTGTCGGGTATCTCGCCCTCGTGGGTGACGATGGCGAACTGGCTCTTTTTGCTGACCACCCGGAGGGCATACTCCTTCTCTTGGGCGGTGACGGTGAAGCGCTCGTTGTGGCGGTCCCAACCCAACTGCTCGACGAAGAGCCCCTGGATGTCGAAGGCGGCGAGGAACGGACGGCATGATTCTGGAGTCGGGGGCATACGAAGATCCTGCTAAGCTGGCTACCTCAACACGCGGTCAGTCCCTGGGTGCGGCGATCATCCCCATCGAGCAGATGATCCGGGGCTCCCTACGCTCGTCGTCGTCGTGGATGACGGAGAGGCGGTTCTCGTCTCGGAGTCGAATGACCAAGGCGGCGAGTTCTGGGTCGTCCCCTCCCCGGCGTAGCAGCTCGTTGATGTGGTCGCGGGCAGTCTCACGAAGTGGGTATTTGAGCAGATCCTCCAGCACTTTAGCGAGCGAGTCCGTTGCGAACAGTCCCGCCGCCCCTTGGGCATAGGCCATCAGGCGGTCGTAAGCCCGGGCTTTTGCGCCCGACGCCCGTCCGAGCGACCCACCAAGCGTGCGCTCGGACTGGGCTACCGCTTTGACGCCCTCGGCAATAAGCTGATGATGCTCGGGGAGCCGCTCGACCGGTGGCTCATCGGGGCCGCACTCTGCCACTTTGAGGATGGCCAGTTGAGACTCGGAGACTGTGCGACCCTGCCTGTCAACCCAGGCGAGCGCATCGGTACCGTTCGCGGTGCGGACATATAGGATGGCTCCCTCCGGAGCGCCATCTCCCGGCACGAAGTGACGCCCGGTGCATACCACATCGGCAAGTTCCTTGATCCGCTTCTCCAGGGTGGGGTCTTGGTCAATCGCGTTCTTCCAGATCTGATAGGCCCGAGACTCCAGATCGACCTCGCCATCCCCGGTATCACCATCGAGCAGGCCCGACTTCTCGGTGAACAGATCGCGGAGTGCGCTGTCGGACTTCTCGCCCTCAAAGAACGACTCGTCGGTGCCAACTACCTCGGCGTTCTCTCGCAGCCGCTGGCGCACCCGGCTACGGAGATTGATGATCCGCTCGACGCCATCGGCAATGAGGAAGGAGTAACACATGATCGTGGGGCTTTGCTGCCCAATCCGATCCACTCGGCCCGCCCGCTGGATGAGGCGGATGATCGCCCAAGGTAGGTCGTAGTTCACGACGATGTGCGCGTCCTGGAGGTTCTGCCCCTCGCTCAATACATCGGTGGCGATGAGCACCCGAATCCCGTCGGTCGCATCCGCAGGCTGCTCATTGCTGACGGGGCTGAACCGCCATGCGGCGCTCGTCGGGTCGGATGTGTCGCCCGTTACGCCCACGACGCCACGGATGCCTCGCTCGATGAGCTGCGATTCGAGATATCGCACCGTGTCGGCAAACTGCGAGAACACTAGGATCTTCTCGCCGGGATGGTCGTCCTGAATCAGCTTGACCAGCCGCTTGAGCTTGGCGTCCCGGTCAGGCTCCCACTCACCCGCAGAGATGAGGATTGCCAGAAGCGCGTCGTTATCACGCTGGAGCGAGTCTTGTAGAGTGCCGCTGAAGTACTCGGTGGGCAGCCATCCGTACCGCCGCTTCAGCCGGGTGTGCATCGTCTCATAGATGCGGGCGGCTCGCGCGGCGATACCCTCGGCGGGGCCCCCATCCACTGCAATCGTCTCCGGCTCATCGTCGCTGTCGAAACTCAGCAGGCTGTCGGTGTCCTCGTCGCCCGCGAGTTGTTCAAGCTCGTTCAGATCCTGTGGGCCGATCGGGACAGGCTGGCCCGATCGCAGCGCGTGGAGCACCACCGAGTTGCGGAGGATGTGCCGCTCCAACGAAATCAAGAAAGCGCTCCCGCTACTCTCCAACCTCTTGAAGAGATTGGTGCGACAGAATCCCATCAACCGTCGGCCAGCCCGCGACAGATCATCCAAGAGGTCCGCCTCGGCCGGTGCGGGCGTAATGCTAATCGGGATCTGGATGAAGTTCGCCAGCCCATAGCGAGGCAGATCTAGCTGATTGATCGCGGTGACCACCGCCGTCGAGTGGAGTGCCGCGTACTGGTCTTGTGGGTCGGAGTCATTGACCGTGAACGTCGCAGACTTGGGAATCCGTGCCGGGAAGTACTGGCGGCTACCGTCGGGCCACTTCAGGTATTTGCGATCGGTCGTTTCGTCGAGTTCTGCGTAGTTGTCCTCGATGAAGCCCCGAGTTCTGCGGACGAGGAACAGACGCATCAGTTCACGCCAATCGTCGGCGAACTGGCTGTGCTCGAACGCAGCAAGTGACCGGGCGGCGGTAGTGGGATGCTTCCGACCGAACTCCGGCTCGCCACCCAGAGAGCGGATGTAGTTCTCCGGGCGTATTCCCAAGTCCGCATGCTCCGGGATAAAAAACCTGAGCTGGTTCGAGAGATCCCGATAGGTCTTGTTGTACGGAGTCGCGGAGAGAAGGATTACACGAGACTCGTTCTTCTGAATCCAGTCTCGAATGACATTGTATCGCTTGCCGCCGCGAGTCCGCAGATTGTGGCTCTCGTCGATGAGCACGATGCGGTGTCGGATTGTATCCGGAAGATCACGGATCACTCGGCTGAGAGACATGACTGTTGCACCCCGCAGCCGGTACTTGGTCTTGTGGTGCTCCCACATCTTGACGAGGTTCTTGGGACAGAGGATCAGAGTCTCGAATCCGAGTTCCTCTTCCAGCACCCGAGCGAGGGCGGTAGCCATCAGCGTCTTGCCAAGGCCGACAACATCACCGATCATCGCCCCGCCGCGGTGGTTGACATGGTGGGCCGCGATCTTGACGGCCTTGTCCTGGAACTCGAACAGCGTTGCTCCAAAGTCCGGCGGCAGGTGGTACTTCGCCATACCCTCCTGGGCCTCTCGCGACAGGTGGTAGGCCATTTTGATGTAGATGTGGTAGGGCTTGACGGGTTCCTCGCTCGCCCAACTCTCTCGGATGATCCGGGCGAGTTCGTCCGAGATGTCGAGGCACCACGAGTCGCCCCAACGATCATCGAACCACTCAGAGAGCTTCGTGCAAGCATCGTGGTCCTGCACATCGAGATTCAGTTCTCCTTGGCGCTGGAGTCCGGCGAGCGTCAGGTTGCTGCTGCCCACAAATCCGGTGATTGGGTTCACAGTCTCGTCGCGGAAGAGCAGATACAGCTTGGCGTGGAGTGGGTGTCTCAGAAAGAGCTTGACCGCCACCTTCCCTTGGTCGAGTTGGTGGGCCAACCGCCTCAGCCCCGCCTCGTCCGCCGAAGTAGGCACACCCCAAGTCAATTGCTCCCGAAACTGCTGGGCCGCCTGACGCTTCAGCTTGACGACTGCAGCCTGATCCACTCCGGGCTGTTCCGTCACCCCAAATGCCGCGTGAACTGCCTCCTCGGGGGCTCGTTGCATACCGACGAGCAGGCGAACCTGGCTGCCCTCACCCCCTTGCCACGCCTCGACCTCATCTGCGACCTTCTTCCAGCCCCTGAGATTGAAGTACCCAACGCAAAAGTCCGCTCGACCTGACACTCTCAGTGTCGCAAGCAAACCTTCGAGCAGATGGGTTTCGATATTGTCGTAGACTCGCGGCATTCTGAACTGCCCCCGGTTGATGTACCAACTCCCGACAGTATATATTGAGTCTCCGAGTGCCGCGAGAGAGGCAGCTGGAGCAAATCCAAACCAATGAGCAGAAAATTGTGGAAGCAATGCCGCAACCAAAGGATCGACGGGCAGCGAGTAAAACCATCTGACGGCAGCTAAGGGAGCAAATCCGCCCCCATTGGCCACTGAATCAGGTATCGATAATCGCTCAGCAGATCTAGCTACTCCAGCTACGTGTTGGTTACCACCTCGACCGGGATTTCTGTCTGTGTCGTCAAGAGCGCGTACAGATCGATCGCTTCCGGAGGAGTCTCGACCGAGACGATTAAGCTGTAGCGAGCAGGATTTTCGACCTTTCCAAGGAAGGCCCGCTCTTTCCACCACCCCGTGACGGGGTAGACGGCAATAGCATGGCTTCCTGCAAGCTGCGTCGCCGAGCCTTCCCACCAATCTGCTTGTAGGGAGCCCCGAGCTCGACCATTGACTCCGATTATCCAGTTCCTCGACTCGCCCGTCGTGTCGATGTCTGCATCAGGGTCGTCCCGCTCTGCGGCAGAGACCCGCTGTCGAAAATCCTCGACCGTTTCGCCAGGACGAAGCACATCGAAGCGGAGACCATGCGATGCGTAGCGAGTTCGAGGGATTCGGCCTCGACGCCCGGGGTTCGGCTCGATGAAGTAAGACAGAGTGACCCGCATGCGGACTTGGACATCACCGAGGGCATATAGAGCATCGCTCGGCCATGGCAACTCGTGGAGCCCCATTTGGTTCGCTTTTGGGCCGTTGCTGCTGGTCGTGTACGGTGTGATCGCTGCTTCGGATATGAGCGTGACGGCATTCGACAGGCTCGACATTGCCCGTATTTCGTTTGGAACGCCGTACCCAAAGGTGCGAACTCGACGGATAGCAACGTCTTTTGACGAACCAGGTATCTGCTCTCGCATGGCGTCTGTCCATTCTGCTGAATGAACAAGAATTGCCCGAACAGTCTCGGGCCTCAAGGATGGATACTTCGCCATGATTCGGGCGGCCAATCGAGATGCCTGAGCGACCCCAGCGCTTGTTCCAGAGTTCGTGTCAAAGAGCGCTCCGGTAATTGCAACCGTTGTCGTCAGCATTTCTGTTTCGGCGCAAGTTGATATAGATGACGAGGCATCAGCTATCAGGTTGCCGCCCTCGAAGACAATATCGGGCTTGAGCGGCCACGGGGATCGATTGCCTTGGTCCCAGGCGACGCTCGTGCGACTCATGGGAGCAAGACCGCCTGCCGGAGCGATCGCATTCCATCCTGAGTAGTCAGGCGATAGCTGTGTTCGTTGAGTGAATGCTCCGACGACCAAGGCATTCGACGCTTGAGCGGGATCGTCGAGTATGCCCGCTGCATCGAGATTCGACTGTGGGTAGACGTACCCATTGGCGTACTCCCGAATGTTCCCTGCCGATACGAGAACCATCCGAGTTGATTCCCCGTCGTCATACGCTAATTGGTCAACGGCGGCAGACCACGAACTTGGTGCGCCTTGACCAGATGCGTCCCTAGCGGTGACGGCGAGACAAACGGCCCTGCGGCGAGTGGGTGCTGCTACCTCAGCCAGATAGACCGCTTGCTGCGTGATTTGTCCGTAAAGCTCAGGGGCGTTACTTCCTCGTCTCGGCAAAATTCGGATGGACTCAAGGCGATGGCTCAAGCTGAGCGTCCCAGACTCTCGAAGACATTTACCAAGATCGCCGAAGAGCGCCGTTCCCGCCATCAGCGTTCCATGAGGACCGTGCCCTTCATTCTCGGCATTGTCCGCAGATCCCCACTCGTTATCGACGGCTTGCCAATCGGCTTCCAGAAGTGAATCTTCGAGAAGCGGATGTCCTCGATTCACGCCTGTGTCGAGCAAGCAAACGGCGGGAGCATTCGGATGAGCGATCCGAATCCTCGTTTTAAGGTTGTTGACCCAAGCAGCCTGCTCGATCGGCGAGAGATTGAGATACGGAGCAGCAGGCTCGACGGGGGCTCGTAGTTCTGCCACCGTTTCAAGCAACTGACGGGATCGAGCCCAATCCGTAGGGCGTGCCTTGACGAGTGTGACGAATCGCTCTGAAAACGTGAGCCAACGCCGACCGATTTCGATTCCAAGGCTTGCCGCTAACTCGATCAACTCGCCATGAATGACAGTCGGCTCGTTGCCGTCGAGCGGAATCCATGCTTCCCACCAAAGTAGACCTTCGTCAGCGGGAAATGGCGTAGGGTCAGACCACAAGTCCTCCGCGATCGCCAACCGGATCCGTTCAATGCTCTCTATCAAGGGAGCATGCCAAGGATTACCTGAGTCTCTTGTACGATTTTCGTATTCTTCAATCCGGTCCGACAGAGCGCCGTAAGCTATTCGAGGGACGAAGATGACGGCCCGCTGGACATTGCCATTTTGACTGACATGAAGTAGTTTGATGCCCTTCTGACGATTCTCAAGACTCTCAAGCCGCAAGTCATACCCCGCTTGGCTCTCAATCACAAACTGCAAGCCAGCGACTGCATCGGGCGTAGGTTGAGCTTCGATCTCCGCTTGCCCCTGTGCAAGTGCGGACTGAAGGCCCAGCCGCAAAGAGCGAGCATGTCCAACCCGATCTCTCGGCGGAGTCTGGAAATCGCCGAAGCGGGACTTGGGACGGGTATACGGAACCCCGCTGACCCCACCAATCAGTTGCAGATGCGGGAGTTGTGACATGCAACCATGTTACGTCGTTTAGGAGCGGTTCGCCCGAGTCGAGGGGCGCTTTCGAGCCTTGAGAGCGTTGACAATCTGGGCCGTTGTCACCACAGAATTGTGTCCCAGCACCACCGCCTTGGCAGCATCCTCGCAGGCCTTTACAACCTCGGCATGGCTGAGGCCCTTGGCTGCAGTCGAGATATCAGTCCAGCGAAGTTTCAGAGGGGCGAAGGCTGCAAGCCTATTCTCGAGAAGTTTCCGAACATCAGCGGCACTCGGCTTGCCAAACTGGACGATGTCATCAAATCGACGAAACAGTGCCTCGTCGAGCGTGCCTGCCATGTTGGTGGCTGCAATGACGATGCTCTCTGAGTCGTCATGTTCGAGCAGTTGGAGAAATGAGTTGACCACTCGCCGGGCTTCACCAACATCGTTGCTCGCTGATCGGCTCGTGCCGACAACGTCAAACTCATCGAACAGGTAGACCCCTCGGGTTAATGACATTGACTCAAAGATGGCATGGAGCTTCGCGCCTGTCTCGCCCATGTACTTAGTGATGAGGGCATGAAATTGGACGACGAGAAGCGGCAGTCCTGTCTCGCCTGCAATCGCTCTTGCTGTCATGGTCTTGCCACAGCCAGGAGGGCCAGCTAGCAGAACTCTCCTTCTTGGCTCGAATCCATGGGCGCGTAGCTTGTTGGCCGATCGGTTCTCTTCGAGCATCCGTTCAAAAATGGCTTTCGACTTGGCCGGTAATACCATGTCAACGAAGCGAGTCTTCGGATATGAAACCGTCAACAACGACGCTAGCTCGCCCTCCGGTCGGGATATCGGCACAGCCTTCGGGCCGACCGATGGCAGCGCGGATCTTCGGGATCGATCAACCATGGCCCGGACTGAATTTGCGAGTTTTTGATCCCCTGCCTTTGCCGCTGCGGCTGCGATATCGAGTGCGACTGTACGAAAGCGTTCTTCATCGCGCTCGGCGAACGAATCGACCAGTAATTGGATTTGTTCGGGAGAGGTAGCCATCTGCGTTCCCATTCTATCGGCCTGACAGCGGCGTCACCTCGATCTCGCCCCGCAAAAATCGGGTTCATCGGTCTTAGTAGTTCGCCAAGGGCCTCCCGATCCGAACACAAACTCCACTTCACTCATCCAAATCCCTCCCAGATCGATACACAAACTCACCCTCACCACTCCCTCCCCCCGACCGCCTCGACGACTGCCCACGGCGCAATATGGTCCAGGTACCTGACCGTCGTCGCAATCGACCGGTGCCCGAGCTGCTTCGAGATGATCCCGATATCAATCCCCTCCGCCCTGAGTTCGGCCGCGTGAGTGTGCCGAAGCCCGTGCGGATGGACCCGCTTGGCGATCCCGGCCCTGCGTCCAAGCCCGGCCAGCAGCCTTCTCGCGTAGCCCGCCGACAGTGCTCCACCCATCTGTGTGCAGATCAGAGGCGCACCTTCCACGATCTCAAGTTCTCGCCTAGCCGTCATCCACTCGCCGACGATCGCCATCGCTCCCGCGTCGAGCCCGACCGTCCGCGACCTCCCGCCCTTGCCCCGCAGCACGCGCACGGCC
>CAXBOF010000011.1:0-13214 GCA_963977205.1 uncultured Phycisphaera sp.
CCGCCTTGAGGGCGCATCGGCCGAGGTGCCATCGGTCAGCAGGACCACGCCCGAGACGGGTCGGGCAGCGACCTCGTCGAGCGCGCGATCGAGCGAGCGCCCAAGCAAGGTCCGTCGGCCGTCGGGCTCGCCGATCTCGATCTCGCCCGTCTCGTCCATCGGGAGCGCAAAGACGCCCGTGTCGAAGCCGAGCGTGAGCACCCCTCGCGACTGCGCGATCGATTGCAAGGGTTCTTGCGCAGAGGCGAGCGCCTCGATCAGCTGCACCTGACGCGGCTCGCCACCGGGGGCATCGCCGATCGTCATCGATGCGGATCGGTCGGCAAGCATGATGAGCCAGTCGCGCTCGATGCGTTCGTTTGGCCGCTGCAATTGGGGGCCGGCGAGCATCACGACCAGCAGCAGGAGCACCAGCGCCCTTGCCGACGCGAAGAGCATGCGTGCAGCGCGCGCCCCCTCAAGCCTGGCGTAGCTGAGCCAGCCGAGTCCGATCGCCAGGAGCACGATCATCGCCCACGCCCAGGCTGGCATCGGGCGCGCAAACGCGAACGCGACGCCCGGGTCGTTGGGTGCCAACTGGTCGATGCCGAGGAGCCACTCCATCATGCGGCCGCCCCCCCGGCTGGCAGGCGCTCCATCGAGCGGGCCGACCAGCGCGCCAGCAGCGTCTCAGCAACTGCCAATGCCAGAGCACCCGCGATCAGCCAGACGATCCAGGGATCGACACCGGTGCGCTTCGTGCCCGCCTGCTCGGCAAGCTCGGACGTGGACGTGTTGCCCTCTGCATCGAGCCAGCTCAATCGGTCGGCATCGCCCACGCTCGCAGCGAGCCAGGCTTCCAGCACCGCAGCGGGCACGGCATCGATGCGCGAGCCGCGCACATCCGGGTTGACCGCCAGGACGCCCGCGTTCTCGCCCGCATCATCGATCAGTTCATACCGCCCGGCTGTGCGGATGGGCAATTCGATCGGCTCGCCCTCGGTGCTCAGGACTTCCGTGGCGCGGCCGGGCAGATCGCCCGCCATTCCCGCGGTACGCACCGCTCGCCCGCTGGCAAGCCCGACACCCTGGCGCACCAGTTCCTGCATCAACGGCACCATCAACGGCCGCGTGGGCAGGTCCGTCCACGCCAGGCTCGGCGGGCTTGCCAGATACACAACCAGCCCCGGCAGCACACGCCCGGAAGCAGTCGTCGGATGAGCCGATGCCAGCAGCACCGAGCCGTCTTCGAGTGTCAGCAATGCCGAATCATCCCCCTCGGCTGGCAGGATGGGCAGCGTGGTCTGGAACGTGACAGACGCCGAAAGCTGTTCGAGTTCGCCCGCGATCATCGCCAGCAGTCGATCACTCGGCGGTCGGCTTGATGTCTCGATGCGCAACGGCTGATCGGTGCTCACAGGCTCGCGCGCGATCTGCCAATCCAGGCTGAGCGATTCGGTCATCGCATCGGTCCACAGCTGCACACTGTCCTTGGCCGGCGGCATCACAACGAGCAGGCCGCCGCGCTCCACGAACCGGCGGAGCAGTATCCAGCTCTCGGCCGCGACCGCGTCGGGTTCGAGCAGAAAGGCCGCGTCGAGCGTGGCGAGTCTGGGTGCATCCAGAGAAGAGGGCGTTGTGTCGACCAGCCGCAATTCGCCCGATGCCTCGCCCGGCGAGAGCGCCAGCCGAACCCAGTCGGCGGGCGTGAACCGATCGAGCCCGACCTGACCCACCAGCGGGCGGGACGCGACTACACCCACGCGCAGCACGCCGCGGCGATCGATCGGGAGCAACGCAGCGTTGTCCGCCAAGTTGGCGTCGGCGGTAAGCGTTGCCGAGAGGACAGGCGTTGCTGCGTTCTCGGTCGCCGGAAGCACAAAGCCCAGCATCACATCCGTGGTCGTCTGCCCGGGCTCAAACTCGGCCTCGGCCTGGCTTGCCGCGCTGCTGCCAAGTGCGCTGAGGGAAACCATCGCGCGCTCGGCCTCACCCAGCCCCACGCCCGAGCGTTCAAGGCGGATTAGCGCCTGACCGTCTCGCTGCGATTCGCCCAGCACCACACTCCGCACCGGCTCGATCTCCGCGATGGCGATGTTGCTCAGAGCTGTATCTCTCGGAGCACCCGCGATCAGCTTGACCGTTCGCCCCTGCACATCCAGCCTCGGCAGCGGGCGCTCGGGATCAATCGCCCCGGCCCGGAGTGTGCTCAAAAGCGCGATCGTCACCGAGGCCGGGTTCTCCTCGTCGGTCGTCAGCGCTGATTCGAGAGCCCCCATCGCTCCGTGCAGATCGCCGGCCGCGTCGGTGCGTTCGGCCCGTTCGATCGCTCGGCGGACCGCGCCCAAATCGCTCGAAGCCGGCGCGATCACAGCCCTTGCCGGCCCGGACATCAGCACCAACCCCGCACGGTCGCCCGACTCCGGGCTGAGTGTGTCCAGGAGCGCAACAGCCTGGGACCTCAGCGATTCGAACGCTTCGGCGCTTCCGTCGTCGTGCACAGCCGACGCGATGGAATCATCCAGCACGATGTACAACTCCGTCGGCCCGGAACTCAGCGGGCCCGCGCCCAGCATCGGCCGACCGATCGCAAGCGCAAAGAGCAGGACCAGAGCGCACCGCGTCAGCAGCAGGAGCAGCTGCTCAAGCGTCATCCGCTTGCGCCTCCGCCGGTACGCCTCGATCAGGAACCGCATCGCGCCCCACTCGACGGGCTTGCGCTTGCGCTTGAGAAAGTGCAGGATGATCGGCAGCGCTACGAACGCGAAGGCGAAGAGGCCCAGGATGGGATTGAGAAGGCTCATCCCATCTTGCCTTTCTTGATCTTGGCGTTCCGCTGCGCGACGAACTGCGCCAGCGTCGGCCCGAGCCACGAGCCGCTGGTCACGAGCTGATAATCGAACCCGAAGCTGAGCGTGGCGCGTTCGATCGCGTCCGTGTGCTCGCCCAGAACCTCGAGGTAGCCCTCACGGATCGCGCGCGGGTTGATCCGCAGCCGCTCCTCGCCCTCGAGCCCCTCAAAGATCGTCGGCTCGTCGAAGGTGAAATTCTGCTCGGCCGGGTCCATGACCTGAAAGACGATCGCGTCGTGCCCGCGGTGACGGATGCGAGCCAGAGCCGACCGCACACGCTCGGGCTCTTCAAAGAAATCGCTGATGATGACGAAAAGGCACCGGTTATTGATCTTGGCCAGGACCTGATCGATCACGCGCGAGTAGTCGGTGGGCCGGTCGAGGGTCTGCGTGGAGAGCGACTCGACGATCGGCCGCCATGTCGAGCGCTGACCCGAGCGATCGACCAGGCCCGTGATCTCGTCGGCGAACGTGACCAGCCCGACGCGGTCGCCCTGCTGGAGGGTGATGTAGGACATCGCGGCCGCCATGCCCGTGGCGTGATCGAACTTGGTCCACTTCTGTCTGCCGTTGTTCCCCGTGGCGCGGCCCTGACCCGAGGCCTTGGCAAAGTCGATCGACCCAAAGCCCATCGAGCCGGAGTTGTCGACCATCAGGACGAGGTCGAGGTTGGTCTCCTGCTGGTACTGCTTGATCTGGAGCTTGTCGGTGCGGGCGTAGACCTTCCAGTCGAGGCGGCGGATGTCGTCGCCGGGCGAGTAGGGGCGGTGCTGGGCGAATTCGACGCTAAAGCCCTGATAGGGCGAGCGGTGCATGCCGCTCATCACGCCCTCAACGATCATCTTGGCGCGGAGTTCGAACGAGCCAAGCCGCGCCAGCGTCTGCGGGTGCAGATAGAGAGAGGCGTCACGGGTTGGATCGGGAACGTCGGCCATCCGGGCATGGTACCGGTGGGGTGGGTCGCGCGCTGCGGTCGGCCCGGGTCCGAATCCGTGTCCGATTTAGGCGGCCGCTTTCCCGGGGTCGCCGGGCCTGAGCCTGTCCACGATCGACTCGACGCCCTGCAGAAGAGAACAAAGGCGTTTCTGCTGCTTCGGATCGCTCGCCGAGGCGAGATACTTCATCGCGGCGACAGAGAGATCCGGGTAGCCGTGCGAGCCGCCGCTGGCAGCCAGGGACTGGACGACCTTCTTGACGGAATCGTATTTCTCAAGCTCCATCGCCTGATCGGCCTCTTTACACATCGATTTGGCGAGCGAGATAAACCGCTTGAGCGACTCATCTCGGTGGGGCGTATAGGGCGACTGCGAGTAGATCTCGCCGGCTTCCTGGATGCAGTCGGGGTGGTTCCGCATCACATCACGGATCGCAGCCACGATGGCGTTGGTGCTCATCGGCAGCTGCACAAATCGGCAACGATGGAGCGGGTCCATCTTGGCGAGGTATTCCGCCTCGTTGTCCATCGACATCAGGATGAGCGGGCCATTGAAAGATCGACCCCGGCATGCAGTGATGAACTCGGTCGCGTCGAGCGTCTCCGGGTCGGCATCCACTACCAGCATGTCAATCTCGCCACGCTCGATCAGGTCCATCAATGCGCCGCGATTCTCGATAGTCTGGACCGTCAGGCCCGAGTCGCGCACCTGAAATTGAGCGGATTGCAAAGTCAGGCTGTTCTCCCCATAGATCGCAAGGCGTCCGCTCACCGGGTGCTGGAGCTCCGGGTTCTTGGCGCACGCCTCGAGCCAGACCTGCTCGCTGACGATCTCGTGCAGCGGGATCGGCAGCCTGGATTGAACACCAACCGCGTGGAATCGGTTGCGGAGGTGCTTGCACCAGACCGCGGTGGCCTCAACCTCGATCACCGACCCGCCGGGCCGCTGGAGATGGAACGTGAACTGCGTGCCCGCGTGCACAAAGGCGAACCACACGAACTGCAAACCGCCCGAGCTGACATCCACCAGGACGACATTGCGATCTCGCCCGTACTCCCCTATTCCGGTTGAAATATTGGCGCGGGCATTGATACTCGGGTCGACCAGTCTTGGGGAACGCCGGCGCAGCTTCATTGCACTTGGTTGTTGCGCATCGACACTCTTGGCGATGTCGAGGAGCTCCACAATGGTCTCTGCAGGCAAATTCATGACCCCAACCTCAGGTGAGTGACAACTCAAACCTGTGCCTGATTTCGACTATTACGCGCCGTCTATATGAATGGAAGCCCGAATTCTGGAGATGCAGGTAGATAGAAAGTCCGTTCATTCATTCGAGCCCCACAAATGGGTCAAGGGATTACCCCTTCTTCGAGGTTCTGCTGAGTTCGTGGAGATTCTTAACAAGATGGCAAAATGGAATTCTTCTAAAAAGACTTACAATGATTTCAATCGTGGCAAAAGCAAAAAACAACCTGTGAGTGTGTCAAAAACGCCGCCGCGGCTGGTAAAAGGAACCGACCGCGGCAACAGAATCGAACGCGGACAAGGGCAGCCGCTGTTCAGTTCACTTGGTTGTTGAAACAGTATTTCTGTTGTTGAAACAGTCATCACTCGCCGTCTTCGTTCTTGATTCGGCGGATCAATTCGGAAACGTCATTGGCGTCGTGGAAGCCGTCGCGGTTGAAGTCATGCAAACGCTGCTCGCCCGAGACACGGTTGATCGCGGCCTGGATGTCCTTGTCATCGACGAAGCCGTCGCCGTTGACGTCCATCTTGCGATTCTCCCGCTCGGCTCGCATGTAATCCCGGACCGCCTCGCGTTCCGCGCCTTGAATCTTTCCGTCCCCGTCGGCGTCGAATCGGTCGACGAGTTCCTGCATCCGCTGCTCGGCCTCGGCCTTGGCGGCGGCCCGCTCGTTCTCGTCCAGTTCGCCGTCGCCGTTGGTGTCGTAGCGGGCGACCATCTGCTGACGCATCCGCTCCCGCTGCTGGTTGCGCATCTCTTCCATGCGTTCGCGCCGCGCCTGCCTAGCGGCCAGCATTTCTTCTTCATTCAACTCACCATCGCCGTTGGCATCGAAGCGATCGATCATCTGCTGGCGCATCTCTTCCCGGCGAGCCTCGCGCTCCTCTTCCGTCATCTCTTGGCGATCGTCGCCACGCCGACTCCTTCTCTCGCCATCACCCTCGGGCGGACGGGCCGGCCTCTCCGCGATACGAGGCTCGGGCTGGGCGGGCCTGGGCCTGATCACCACCGGCTCGGGCTGGGTCTCAGCGATGATCGGCGTCGAGGCCATCTGAGCCTCGGGCTTGGTCTTGGACCCGAAGATGTCGAGCTGAGAAGCCACCGTGCCTGCGACCACCACGAAAAGAGTCGCTGTCAGGATCGGGGTTGCTGCTTTCATGGACCTGCCCTCCGCGAGTGATCTACCCACCATCGGCCAATCGGGTGCTCTTCCGGGCCTTGTTCGGGCTACTTTCCAGCCCATTCAGAGAACAACGCCGCTCGCACCCTCAGATTGCACCCGAACCGGGCTCAACCTGCCGATATGTTTCCCACTATGGATACGCACCCTACCAGGATCGGTGTTCTCACCGGCGGCGGCGACTGCCCGGGCCTCAACGCGGTCATCAGGGCCGTCGTCAAGGACGCCATCTATCACGATATCGACGTCCTGGGTATCGAAGACGGCTTCCTCGGCCTCATCGAGGACCGCGTCAAACCACTCGCCAAGGACGATGTCTCCAACATCCTGACCTACGGCGGCACCATCCTCGGCTCATCCAATAAAGCCAACCCCCAGAAATACCCCGTCGGCACTCTGCCCGACGGCTCGCCCAACTTCAAAGACCTCACCGACGTCTGCATGACCCATATGGAGATCCACGGCCTCCAGGCGCTCGTCGTCATCGGAGGCGACGGCACAATGTCGGCTGCCAAGCCCTTCACCGAGCGCGGCATCAACTGCATCGGGGTCCCCAAAACAATCGACAACGACCTCTGGGGCACCGACATCACCTTCGGATTTGCCACAGCTGTCAGCATCGCGACCGAAGCCCTCGACCGCGTGCACACCACAGCCGCCAGCCACCACCGCGTCATGGTCGTCGAGGTCATGGGACGCAACGCCGGCTGGATCGCCCTCCACGCGGGCGTCGCCTCAGGCTCGGACATCATCCTCCTGCCCGAGATCGAGTTCGACCTCGACGAGGTCGCCCGCGTCTGCGAGCAGCGCTCCCAGCACGGCAAGCGATTCACGATCATCTGCTGCTCCGAGGGCGCCAAGCCCAAGGGCGGCAAGCAGCTCATCGAACGCATCGACCCGACCAGCCCGGACCCCATCCGCTTTGGCGGCATCGGCAAATTCGTCGCCGACCGGGTCGAGGACATCACCGGCATCGAGAGCCGATACGTCGTGCTCGGGCACGTCCAGCGCGGCGGCACCCCCGTGGCCGCCGACCGCGTGCTGGCTACGCAGTTCGGGCACCACGCGATGCAGCTTCTCAAGAGCGGGGCCCGCAACCGCCTCGTCGTGATGCAAGGGGGCAAGCTGACGGATGTGGACATCACGTCCGCAGCCGATAAACAACGCCTGGTCTCGCCCGATCACCCCATGATCGCCGCCGCTCGGGCGGTCTACACAAGCTTTGGCGATTGATTCCCAAGAAACTGATTCCCGGGGCATCGGGCTACGCTATGAGGCCCCCGACCAACAGGAGCCGACGCATGCCCGAGGACACCAAGCCGAGCGATCAGCCCGCCGAGACAACCAGCGCCGAGGCGCCAAGGACAGGCTCCACGCTCCCGCCACGGGCGGCCCCTAATCAGCAACCCGAGCCCAAGAAGCGCAAGAAGAAAGAGAAGAAGAAGTACGACTCCTTTACGGGCTACCTCTGGGGCGAATGGATCCGCCCGCTCGGCACCATCTTCATCATCATGGGCGTCTTCCGCCTGACCGCCTTCGACTGGTTCGACGTGCCCAGCGGCTCGATGGAACCCACCATCATGACCGGCGACCGCATCGCGGTGAAGAAATTCACCTACGGCTTGCGCGTCCCGTTCACCAAAGACACCTGGATCGCCCAGTGGGGACGGCCCGATCGCGGTGACCTCGTCGTGTGCTACTCGCCCGACCAGGGCGACGAGGTCCGGCTCGTCAAGCGAGTCGTCGCCATCCCGGGCGACACGATCGAGATGAAAGACGGCCGCCTCTGGATCAACGGCCAGGAGCCCGAGTACGAGCCGGTCGATCCGTCCAAGTTCCCCGCGATGGACCCCGTCGTGCGCACAGAGATGGACTTCTTCACCGAATCCGTCGCCGGCTTTGCGCACTACGTCATGTTCGACAAGAAAGATCCCAAGAGCATCCGCAGCTTCCCCGAGCAGGAAGTGCCCGAGGATCAGTACGTCATCATCGGCGACAACCGCGACCACTCCAAGGACGCACGCGCCTGGAACATGAACCAGGACCAGTGGGGCTCACGCGTCGATTTCATGGACATCGACCGCATTCAGGGCGAAGCCTTCGCCGTCGCTTTCAGTCTCGACGGCTGGTCGCCGCGCTGGGGCCGAACGTTCAAAGGCCTTCACTAATCCCCGCTCTTTCTCCCCGCTGGGGAGAAGGTGTCCGCGCAGCAAACAGATGAGGGGCTTTCCCTCTCTGTGGCGGAGGCATCTTGCCTCCGCCCTTGGCTTTCATGGAAGCCCCCTCACCCCGACCCTCTCCCCAATTGGGAGAGGGAGGAATGCGCACTTCATCTCAATCAGAACGGCGCATCCTCGTCGCCCTCGAACTCGCTGGTATCGAATTCCGTCGGCCCGCCGCCGTCGCGGTGGTCCTCGGCCGGTCCCGTCTTGGCGCGGCCGCCGAACGAGCTGCCGACGTTCATGCCCGGATTCGTCAGCGGCTTTGGCTCCACATCGCCGATCGGTGGCGGCGAGTACGCGACCGGACCCGAGGGCACCTGCGCAAAGCTCTGCGATGAGTACCCGCCACCGTCGTCGTAGTACTTGGCCGCCTGATTCTTGAACCGCGTCGTGCTGCGATCCCACGTCAGCTCGATCGTGCCCGTCGGGCCGTTGCGCTGCTTGGCGATGATCAGCTCGGCAAGGTCCTTCTTCTCCTCGTTCTCGGCCTCCCAGTCCGCATCGCCGATGTGGTAGTACGCCTCGCGGTGCAAAAGCAGCACCACGTCCGCGTCCTGCTCGATCGAGCCCGATTCACGCAGATCGCTGAGCCTCGGCGTATTGCCCTCGCGCTGTGTCGCGCCACGGTTGAGCTGCGCCAGACAGATCACCGGCAAGTCGAGCTCACGCGCCAATGACTTGATGCCGCGCGAGATCTCCGAAACTTCCCCCTGCCGACTCTCACGAGCCGCTGTCGGCGAACTGAGCAGCTGGAGGTAGTCGATAATGATGCAGCGCACGTCGTGGCGGCGCACAAGCCTGCGCGCCCGGGCCCGCAAGCCAAGCACCGTGAGGTTGGGCGTGTCGTCGATGTAGATCGGCGCCTCGCCCAGCTCGCTGGCCGCATGGATCAGCTTGCGGAAGTCGTTCTCGGTGAACGAGCCCGTCCGCATCTTGTGGCTGTCCACGCCCGACTTGGCCGACAGCAATCGGCTCGTCACGGCTTCCTTTGACATCTCGAGGCTGAAGAACGCCACGCCCACCCGCTCGTGCTTGGCCTTCTCGCCCGCAGCCGCCCCGCCGAAGGCGATCTGCTCGGCGATATTGAGCGCCAGCGCGGTCTTACCCATCGAGGGGCGGGCCGCCACGATGATCATCTCGCCCGCGTGCAGACCGCTGAGCTTGTCGTCCAGCGCGTGGTACCCCGATGGGATGCCGCTGACACCCTTGCCCTCGATCGCCTCAAGCCGCTCGATCTCCTGCTGGAGCAGATCGCCCAGCGCCTGCGCATCGTTGGACTGCGCCTGCTCGGCGATGGCAAAGATCCGCCCCTCGGCCTTGTCCACGACCTCGTTGACGCTCGCTGCGTCGTCGCTCGGGTGATACGCGTCGTACAGAATCTGACCAGCAGCGTCGATCAGTCGGCGCAGGCGGTGCTTGTCTGCGACCATCCGCGCGTAGTACGGCGCACTCGTCGCCGCGGGCACCGACTCGGCCAGCTTGACCAGGTACTCCTCGCCCCCGATGTCCTTGAGCACGTGCCGATCGCGCAACCGATCGACCAGCATGACCAGGTCGCCCGACTGGTGCTGCTCGTAGAGCCCGATGACTTCCTTGTAGATCGCCCCGTGGGCCGCCGAGTAGAACATCTCATCGGTCGCAACGTGAGGCAAAACGTCGGCGATCACCGCCGGGTCGAGGATCATCGACCCGAGCAGGCTCATCTCCGACTCGAGCGAGTGGGGGGGCAGGCGGTCAAAGAGCTTCTCGATGCTCATGAGGACCTTCTGGTCCTTCCCGCCGCGTTTGGATCGTCCCTGATCGCCCACTTGCTGCTCCCTTTGCGTCTTGGCTTGGGCAGAGTAGGTCACTCCAAGTGGCACTTTCGAGCTCGAAAGAAGATGCTCACAGCCCATACACGGCAACCGACATCAACCGCGCGCGGCGTACCCTTGCACATGACCCAGAACGATCCCTTCAGCGACCCGTTCAGCTCCGGCGGCACGCTCCCCGAAACGCTCCCAGAGCACCCCTGGGGCCTTTTCAAGGACTGGTGGGACGAGGCCCACACGGGCGACGAGGGCAAGCCCATCGAATCGCACCCCAACGCCATGGCTCTGGCGACCCTCGGCGAGTCGGGCATGCCAAGTAGCCGCATCGTCTACTGCAAGGGCATGGACCTGAGCGCCGGCTGGATCTGCTTCTACACAAACTACAACGGCCGCAAAGCGAGGCAGCTCGCTGCCAATCCGAAGGCGGCCGCGGGCTTCCACTGGAGCATCCTGCACCGCCAGGCCTGCATCGAGGGGCACGTTGTCAAGAGCCCGCCCGAAGAAAGCGACGCCTACTTCGCCTCGCGTGCACTCATCAGCAGACTGGGCGCGTGGGCGAGCCACCAGTCCGAGCCCGTCAACTCGCGCGAAGAGCTGCTCATGCAGTACGCCGACGTGATGGAACGCTTCGGCATCAGTGCCGATACGATTTTGAACGACATCGAAGGCCGCTCCATCACGATCCCCCGCCCCGACCACTGGGGCGGCTACCGCATCTGGGCGTCGCGCGTCGAGCTCTGGATCGGCGGCAAGGGACGCTTCCACGACCGGGCCGTCTGGACGCGCGATCTTGCGCCAAATGGCGACGAATTCAAAGCAAGCCCCTGGCAGGCGACACGCCTCCAGCCATGAGTGACTTTCAGCCGCCCACCCCGCTTGCCGAGCTGCCCGAAGCGCGCAAAAAAATCGACCTCCTCGCCTTTGCGCCGGGCAGCGACACCGTCCTGCTGGCGGTGCAGGGCAAGCGCATGCTGGATGTGTGGGATCTCGCCGATCTCAGCGAGCCAGCACGCACGGTCGAGTCGGGCGCCAAAGTCGTCGGCTGCAAGTTCTGGCCCGACGAGGGGGGCCTGTTGGTCTGGTCCGAACGGGGCGCGCAGGTCTTGGATCTCGAAACCGAAGAAGTGGTCTCCAGCGTCCCGCCGCACGAGGACAAACAGAAAGCCCAGAATCTCGCGGCCCGCGTCGGAAGCTCAATCGGCACGGCGCTGAGCTTCATCCCCATGGCGGCCGGCGGCGTGTGGATGCTCCTGCCCATGCTCGCCTCGAGCGCCTCAGCCGAGGCGCACCACTACGCCTCGGTCGACGTCTCGCCCGATGGGCGCGCACTCGCATCGATCGCCCACAACCACCGGGTATATCTGCACGACGTCCACACGGGTGACAAACTGACCGAGTGGAAGATCGCCATGAGCGAGCGCTCGAAACTGGTCTGTCTGCCCAGCGGACGGATCGCGGCGGGTCTCAACTCCAAGCTCTTCATCCTCGACGCTGCCGGGCGCAAACCCGTCCACAAGAAAACCGCGCATCTTTCGGGTGTGCGCGGCCTGGTGCGCATGCCGGGGGGGCTCATCGCCACCATCGGCGAGAACCAGAACCTGCGGCTGTGGACCGATGAGTGCGAACCCATGAGCCGGGTCATCAAGCTCCGCAAGCAGGTCGAAGAGGCCTACCCGATCGACGCGACCAGGCTCGTCGCCCGCGCCACCAACCGCAGGCTCTATCTCATCGACACCGAGGCCAAGCCCGCGATGACGACGATCCGCGTGGGCGACTTCAAAGTTTCGGCGCTTGCGGTCAGCGATGACGGCGGGCGGATCGCGATCGCGGGCAACGACCGGATTGTGCGCACTTATGAGACCCGCGCACTGATCGATCAGGACGCGGGGGCGTAGGCCTTGCGATCTTTGAGGTGCCTGCGTGTGCCATGGAATATGTCGGCCAGCCGCATTGGTTTCACGCCTTGTGACCGGCGCCACGCGCCGAGTTCGCACGCGAGTCGCCACTGCCTGCGCAGGATGCCCCACGAGAACCAGACGGAAAGATCCGGGTCGTAGATGCTGATGGTCTCGCTTGTCACGCCGTTGAGTTCGATGATCGCCAGACCGCGTCCCGCGCGGAGCTCCTCCTCGCTTGCGTAGCGCACGTCGAAGCGCCCGAAATCCAGCGGCAAGCCGTTGCTGCCACGGAATGTCCGGGCGACGCGGTCGATCTCGGCCTCGAGCTCGGGCGTGAGCAGGTCGGGCGCATCGTGGAAGATCGCGCCCTGCTTGTGATTGCCTGCCGGCGAGAGCGCGATATTCGTGCCCGCTTCTGGGATTTCGTCCAGCCGGTGTGCAAAGCGCTTGCGGAACACGTCACGCTGCAGGCGGTAGCGGGGGTGGGCGTCGATGAGAGCGCCCAGATTGTGCGTGCCGTCGCAGGTCAGCTCGGGGAATTCCTTGCGGCAAATCGAGAAGATGCGCCCCTCAAGCCCCGATGAATCCCTGGGATCGCGCACCCAGAACACGCCCAGCTCGTGCGGCCCGGGGTGGTATTTCTGCATCATGACCGTCGCGGGCGTGTGCTGCAGATATGTGCGCACGTCTGCTTCGTTCTTGCAGAGTTTAAGGCCCCGCCCGTTCTCGCCCTGATTGGGTTTGAGGATGATCGGGAAGCCGCCGAGGCGGGGCTCGTCGGCGATGCGCTGGCACGCATTCTGTGCGCGCATTTCGGGCGATGGGCCGTGCTCGATCACGTCGCCGTAGAGGACCGCTTCATCGCCCGCCAGCAGCAGGCCGTTGAGGATATCGACTTTGCTCTCACCCGCGAACCCGCCGCCCTGTTCGATGCCGGGGTTGCAGCAGGTAAAGACGAGCGGGTGCCGGTGTCTGATGGCGGTGAAGAGAAAGATCGGGATGGACGGGAAATGCAGCGCCCAGGTGGGCCACCATTCGTGGTGGCGAAGGCGTTTCCACTGGGTGATCAGGCCGAGCCGACCCTCGCGGGT
>CAXBOF010000012.1:0-12921 GCA_963977205.1 uncultured Phycisphaera sp.
GGGGGCCATCGCGCGGTACATTGACACTCATGGCCAAGAAGATCACCGAGAAAGCCGCCAAGAAAGCCCCGACCAGGAAGCCCGCCTCAACAAAGCCGAGCACAAGCCCAAAGCTCCTCTCGGGAGGCAATCCCCAGATCCCAAAGGGTGACGGCAACGCCCCGGTCGAGGCCTACCTCGCCGCCATGCCCGGCTGGAAACAGGATGTCGGCCGCCGCCTCGACGAACTCATCGTCGAAACCGTCCCCGGCGTCCAGAAAGCTATCCGCTGGAACACGCCCTTCTATGGCATCGAAGGCCAAGGCTGGTTCGTCGCCTTCCACTGCATCACCAAGTACATCAAGGTCTCATTCTTCAAGGGCACCTCACTCAAGCCCGTGCCGCCGGAGGAATCCAAGCTGCAAGACGTCCGCTACTGGCATGTCTTCGAGGTTGAGGGGATCGATGAGAAGCAGTTTGCAGCGTGGGTGAAACAGGCGAGTAGGCTCGAAGGTGATCACTGCTTCTGAGTCTCTATTCTGAGGTGATTCGAAAAGGTCTGACACAATGGACGCATCCCAAGAAATCACCGCCCAACTCGCCGCTCTCGGTGGTTGGCGATCCGAAACCCTCTCCCGCGTCCGCGATCTAATCTTCGAGGCCGACCCGGAGGTGGTGGAGGAGGTGAAGTGGCGCAAGCCCAGTAGCCCCGCCGGCGTGCCGTGCTGGTCGCAGGGCGGGCTGATCTGCACTGGCGAGACGTACAAGGACAAGGTCAAACTGACCTTCCCCAAGGGGGCAGCCCTGGATGACAAGGCCGGCCTCTTCAACGCCAGCCTCGAGGGCAACGCTCGGCGGGCGATCGACCTCTTCGAGGGCGACACACTCAACGCCCGGTCGTTCAAGGCGCTGATCAAAGCGGCGATCGCCCTGAACACCAAGCCCAAGGCCAAGGCGAAGCCCAAGAAGGGTCAGTAATCAGCCCTCTATGGACCCGATCAAAGCCCTGTTTTGTGTGTCCCGGCGTGGAGACAAAACGCTGCGAGCTTGAAGCAAGCTTGGCTCAGGCCTACAAATACGTCCGCGCCGGTGGGGCGCTCTAGACCCGGAGTTTTCGCGATGGCAATACACTACCCGAGGCGAATCAGCCGACTCAAGCGCGTCCGCGGCCAGGGCTTCCGTGCCCGCATGCGGACCAAGGGCGGCCGCAAGATCATGAACCGCCGCCGTCGCATCGGCCGCCGCATCGGCCTCAAGGGCTGATCCGAGCCCGGCAACCGGCCCCGGCGCCCTGCCGGGTTCAGAAATCATTTCGCAGTTGACCCAAGCGGTCGGCCTCCAGTAGGCTGGCCGCTGTTCGTTTTTATGGTCGCACTCGCGGCCTGAGGGCTGCGATATGTCGGAAGCTGAAACCAAAGTGCGCGAGTGCCAGGCCTGCGGCGAGGATTGCACCGGCAAACCCCGCATCAAGGACAAAAAAGGCCGCTACCTCCACAAGGCCTGCTACGAGAAGGCCCTCGCCAAGGCCAAGAAGCGCCAGCCCGTCGAAGTCATGCCGCCCCGCAAGCGCCCCGCAGTTGCTGCGGTTCCCGTGCCTGTTCGTGATGCTGCGCCCGAGCTCGAAGACAACCTCTACGGCCTCGAAGGCGATGCCCTCGGCCTGGGCGCCGACGACATGTTCGCCGACCTCCCCGCGTCCGACGAGAACGCTGCAAGTTGCCCCGATTGCGGCAGCGCTACCCCAGCCAACGCCGTCCTTTGCACCGTCTGCGGCCACAACTTCCAAACCGGCCGATCCGCGGGCAAGGTCAAGGTCTCCAAAGAAACCGCGCTCGGCTCGGCCGCCAAATCCTCGGCCACGACATCGGCGGCCTGGGTGCTCGCGCTCGTGGGCGCTTCGATCGGCGGCGCACTCGGCGCATTCATCTGGGCGATGGTGGCAGTATTCCTCAACAGCGAGATCGGGTACATCGCCGTGGGTGTCGGGTTCCTCTGCGGCATCGGGGCCGCCATCGGCGCGCAGTCGCGAGCGGGGCTCGTCTCCGGGCTCGTGGCCTCGGGCGTGGCGATCCTTGCCATCGCCGTCGGCAAGTTCGCAGCCGTGCAGATCGCCGTCGATGACTTGATCACTCAGACACGCGAATCAATACAGACACAGATGCACGATCCCGATCGCCCGTGGTTCACCGACGAAGAAGCCCTGCACGAGATGGCTTACGACGAGACATTCCGACGCGAACGCCGGGGCGAGACGCTCCGCTGGCCCATCGGCAAGGGCTGGGAAGATGCGTACGAACTCGACGACTACCCGACGGACATCACCACCAAGATCAAAATGGACTGGAAGAAGCTGTCCGTCGAAGAGCAGGCCGCCCGCAAGGACGCCCTCATGCGCGAGAACATCGTCGCCACCATGTCCAATGAGATCTCTTCCGAGCGCATGGAGGCCGGGCAGAGCCTGTCCTGGCCCGCCGGCATGACGTACGAAGAGTCGTATCTCATCGAGGATTACCCGAAAGACATCGTCGCCGAGGCCGGCGTAAAGTGGGACAGCATGACCCGCGCCGAGCAGGTGGCGCACGTCAACGAGGGTTTCGAGAAGATCGCGGAGATGTTCAACAACCCCGAGGTGACCGCCGCGTTCATGAGCGCCGGTTATGGCGGCAAAGACCTCTTCTTCGACGCGCTCTGGATCCTGCTCGCCGTCGGCACGGCCTTCGGCACCGGCGCCAACGCCGCCCGGGGCGATACCGCCTGAGCGGTCAACCCGTCAGGCCACCCGCAAGAGCGGCGGGTTCGTCAACTCCAGCGGCTGGAGCGTGCGGCGCACCGTGTCGAACTCGTCTGCGATCGACAAAAATATGTCCATCAGCACCGGGTCGAACTGCGTGCCCCGGCCCTCGCGCAGAATGCTGACCGCCCGCTTGTGACTCATGGCGGGCTTGTACACCCGGACCGAGGTCAGCGCGTCGTACACGTCGACGATCGAGACGATCCGGGCTGCAAACGGAATCTCGTTACCCTGCAGACCATTGGGGTACCCCGTGCCATCCCATCGCTCGTGGTGGCACAGCGCGATATCGATACCAAGATCGAGCAGCTCGTCTTCGCCGAAACGCTCGCGGATCGAGAGCAAGGTCTGCGCACCCATCGTGGTGTGCTTTTCGATCAATGTGCGCTCATTGGGCAGCAGTGCCCCCGGCTTGAGCAGGATCGCATCGGGGATGCCGACCTTGCCGATGTCGTGCAGCGACGATGCGAGCTTGAGCGACCGGATGAAGTGCTCGCCGATCTCCGGGAACCGCCTGCTCGCGGCCTGCGCAAGCAGAGCGCTGTACTCGCAGATGCGATCCAGGTGCTGCCCCGTGTCCGTGTCTCGGTAGTCGGCCAGCTTGGCAAGACCCAGGATCATGCCCTCGCGGGCCGCGAGCAGGTCCGTGTCCTTGCTGATGACCTGCTGGCCCAGCACCCTATTGGCGCGCACCAGCCGGCGCTCGTGCAGCGAGATCAGCGCCAGCGCCACGATGCCCGTGAGCATGATGATGACCGAACCGCCAAGCCAGATGCGCAGGTTGATCTCGCTGGCGGCCGCGTCCCGCGCCGAAACAAGCTGCTCGGCCGGCGCCTGCACGCGCAAAACCGCATTGAACCGCGACAGCGGCACACTGGCCGTGTACGACGATGCGCCCAAAGCCGCGTCACCGACGTGATGCAATTCCCGCCCGTCTTCAGAGACAATCGAAATGACAGACTGGCCGGGGAGTTTGAGATCTCCCAGCATCTGCCCGATGCGCCGCCCGCCCTCGGTGTCGGGCTCGATGGAGTCGGCCTCGAGCTTGGCGATCGCAAGAGCCACGCCGCTGGCGGTGTCCTGTGCGGACGCCTCGACACGACGGTTGTACTGATCCACGACCTCGGTCAGCAAGTCCCGGCTGCCCGACCACCAGCCCATACCGACCACCAGCCCCTGGGCGAGCAGGATAATCGCGATGATCATCAGTCTCGCCGGGGCCGCCCCGAGCCGGTCTGGTCTGCGTTTGTCCTGCATCACTTGCGACGCCATCGGCTCAATCCGCTGGGCGCTCAGCCGGTGTCAAGCGACTTGCGCCCACACATTCGTTCTCGGCCCGGCGCATCTGGACAGCGGGTACCCGATCGGGGTGGAATTCGTCAGAACCCGAATTCAAACGTTCGTGGTGGCCAAAGACGCGCTGGAAAGCGATTCCGGGGCCTTGCCTTCCAGCAGACCCTCCTGGTAGTACCACCGAGCAGTACGACGGAACCCGGTACTCAGCGGGATCTCAGCCTCGTACCCGAGAATCTCTTTTGCCTTAGCGCCCGTGAACGCCCGGTCCTTGATGAAGAAATCCAATCGCCTGCGGTGCAGCGGCGGCTCGATCCCGAAGGGCTTGCACAGAATCTCGCACAGATGCGAAACCGTCATCACAGGCCACACCGGCACATGGCCCCGCCGCAGGGGTGTGTCCACGCACTCGGAAACGATCTGGGCGACCTCGCTGATCGGGTGGTACTCCTTGCCGCAGATGATGAACTGCTGATTCACCGCGTCGGGATGCGTCGCGCAGGTCATAAACCCGCGGCAGAGATCGTCGACATACGTGAAGTGGTACACCACATCGCCCGTGCCGATCATCCGGAACCGGCCCGTCTGGATCATGCGAAAGAGCTTGAGAAACCGCAGATCGCCCGGGCCGTAGATCCCCGCGGGACGCACGATCGACACCGGCAAACCCTTCTCGGCCGCTGCTTTGGCGAGCAGCTCGCCCTCGAGCTTGGTCTTCTGGTAGATGTCACCCGGCGCATGGGGCGCGTTCTCGTCCACCGGCTTCTTGGTGACCTTGCCGTGCACACCGACGGTCGAGCAGTGCACAACCCGGGCCGTGCCCAGCTTGCGCGCCGCGCGCAGAACATTCTCGGTCCCGCCGACATTGATGTCGTGGTAGACGCTGTCGGCGTGCTTGGCCGAGCGGTACAGAGCCGCGATGTGGTAGATCACCTCGCAGCCCTCGGCCGCGCGCATCACATCGTCCTTCGAGCGGATGTCGCCCGTGACGATCTCGGCCCCAGCGGCGATGAGCTTGTCCTTCCGCGAGTCCTTGCGTGCCAGAGCGACGACCTCGTCGCCCTGCTCGAGAAGCATCTCGGCGAGCCGACCACCCGTAAACCCGGTTGCCCCTGTCACCAGAACCCGCATGTGACCCAATCCCCCAAAGGCGCCGGCGAGATCAGCTCAGACGACTGAGCCCGCCGTTTCTCGCGCGATCGTCGGCGGCAGACGGAGTTGAGCCGCCGGCGTACCGCCAAGGTATCCGCATTCTCGGTACCAATCACCCGTCTGCTTCAGCCCAGTCTTCAGATCCACGCGAGGTTCATACCCCAGCAGCCTGCGTGCCTTGCCTATATCAAACGACCGATTCTGCTTGAACCAGTCTACCCGCCGTGGGAATAGGGGGGGAGTGATCTTCAGCGGCTTGCAAACCGCCTCACAAACGACCGCAGCCGCCCTGAGTGGCTTGAAGGGCAGATATCGGACTTTCACGGTCTTGCCCATCGCCTCGGCCACCGCGTGAACCAGC
Organism: uncultured Phycisphaera sp.; assembly: GCA_963977205.1. GTDB lineage: Bacteria > Planctomycetota > Phycisphaerae > Phycisphaerales > UBA1924. The sequence goes on from CAXBOF010000012.1 coordinate 5,577, forward strand.
TCATTGAGCTCGAACGAGCGGTCATCGCCGATCACAAACGCCTCGCCCGTGACGCCCTCTTTCTCCGCCGCCAGCTCGAACGCATCGACCAGGTTCTCGATGTGCACGGGGTGGTAGTGCGTCTTCCCGTCGCCGAACATCAGGAACGTGCCCTTCTGGACCAGCTTGAACAGGATCAGGAACCGCCCCGGATCGCCCGGTCCGTAGATCGCGGTGGGGCGGATGATGCAGGCGTCGAGTCCCTTCTTTACGAACTCTTGGACCACCTCTTCGCCGTTGTACTTTGTTTCCTGGTAGTAGTCGGCCGGCGCGATGGGGCTCTCTTCACTGCCCTGCTTGGTCTTGATGTCGCCGTGGACGCCTTGGGTCGAGCAGTAGACGAGCCTGCGGACACCAAACTTCTCGCACGCCTCGCAGACGTTCCGCGTGCCCCCGACGTTCACGTCCCAGTAGTGCTGGTCGGGCACGTTGAGCTTGCGGAACGCGGCCGCGGTGTGGTGCACTATCTCGCACCCGTCGGTCACCCGAAAGACCGCATCCTTATCCGTCACACTGGCGATCGTGATCTCGGCGCCCAGTTCCTTGAGATGGTCATGGAAAAGGCCCGGCTGGTTGTCGAGCACCCGGACCTGCTGCCCGTTCTCGATGAGCCTGCGAACGAGATGGCTGCCTGTGAACCCGGTGCCGCCGGTGACTAGAACCGCCATGGGAGGTGTCCTTCCCTGAGAACTGCTCGCGCGACTCCGTCGCGCAATCTGACGGGTCGGCTTACTGCCCGATCACCTCTGCGGCCTTGGTGTAAAGCTCGGCGACCCGCCGCTTGTGCGCAGGATAGGTGTGCTCTTTCTCCGCGAAAAGCCGCCCAGCCGTCCCGAGCTTCCTTCGCAGTGCTTCATCACCCGCAAGTTCCGCGATCGCCCGACCAAACCCGGCCGCATCCGCCGGTGCCAGGCGGCAAACGTCCTGCGAAAGGATCTGAGAGTGCGTCGGCAAGTCCGTCACCAACACCGCCCGGCCTGTGTGAAGATACGGAAAGACTTTCTGGGGCGTGTTCACGCCCTTGGTCCTGGGCGCGGTCAGAATGTCCGCTTCAATAAGCAATTCACCCAGTTTGGCCGCGGGCCAGCAGCCGATCAGATGAATCCGATCTGCGATGCCAAGAGCCTCAGCCTTGGCGCGGTACGCCTGGATCTGATCCTCTTCCCCGCCGGCGATCACCGCGTCAACGTCGGCCCCGCTTTCCAGCGCCTCTTTCATACCCTCGATCAAGAGGTCCACGCCCTGGTACGTCTGCAGGTTGCCGCAGTACACCACCAGCGTTGAACTCTCGGCGATGCCCTCCTGCTCCCGCAGCCACCCCGTCGGGCGAAGCGCATCCACATCCAGCTGCGAGATATCGTGCAGCGTCACCTGACGCCTGGCGCCCTGCTTCCGCGCAACATCCGCCAGAGCATGGCACACCGGGGCGCACGCCACCGCCCCCTTTACACCGATGCCCTCGAACGCGTGGAAGAACCACGCAAAGGGTTTGAGAAACCCCATCTGCTCGACCATCTGCTGGGCGATCGATGAGTCCATGTCGTAAACGTACGGGATGCCCCTGGTCATCTTGAACCACCGGGCCATGAAGACCGCTTCCTCGCCCGCGTGGATGACATCGGGCTTGAGCTCTTTGACGAGCTTCTTGGCCAACGCGTACAGCCGCGCATCGCACTTCAGCTTGGCCCCGCTGAACCCCGGCGCGGGCATCCCCACACCCTTGGGTTCCTCGATCCTGTGGATCTTCAGGCCCGGATAGTCACGGTCCTCGCCCGCGTGCAGCGTGGCAAGGTGCACCTCGTGACCGAGTTCACACAACGCGCGCACAAGAATGTCCACGTCGATGGGCGTGCCGCGATCGATATAGAACGGATGAGGAGCGAGTACCAGGATACGCATCGGGCCGGTTGTCCTTAATCAGGGCTTGCCGATTCTCAGCCGAATCTGAGTCAAAAATGCAGAAGCCAATCCATCCCGCCAGCCGATCGTGGCGTCGGGTCCGCGTGGCAGGGCAAGCCTCTCTCTCAGATCGGCTGATAACGCCCGCTGATCCAGCATTCCCTCGAGCCAGAGCCCGTACCGACCCGCCCTCTTCGAGTGCCCCGGGATAGGCAGCGGGTCCGTGCCGGGCAGGATCGGAACGCCGAGTTCCCGCGCCAGCCCAAAGATCGCGCCCTCGCCCAGCCCCGCGGGTCGCCCCGCCGAATCCCCGAGCGCAACGCCCGCCGGGCCAAACCGGCGCACAAGCCCGAGCATGACCGCTTTGCGATTGCCGGTCCACTTGCCAAAGCCCCAGGGCAGCGTCACCAGCGCCCCCGCCTCAAGCCCCCGCTCGATCGTCTCTTCGATGCCCAGCCCGTCCTCGATCTCCACATCCGACGCGAGCGTCAGAACCTCAAGCCCCCGGCTCGTGGCGACCTGCCTGCCATTGACGATGAGTATCGAGTTCTCATCATCCCGCCGACACCGGATCACAAGCGGATCATCCGTCTGCTCAACCATCCACCGCCCGACGGGCGACCGGGCCGAGGCGAGCCGGTCATAGCCGTGCTCGCCTTTGGCTTCACTGAGCATCAGAACGCCCAGGCAGTCCTTGGCGCCAAGCCGCATGCTGGCGCGCTCAAAGTGGCGCAGCGCGCCATCGAGAATCCGGGCCGGGTCGTGGCTCGGGCGCAGGTGCACGTGCGTGTCGATGAGTGTGACCGCTTCAGGCATCGCGCCGGCCCCTGCGATTCCGGCGCGTCACCAGAGCCGTCACGCCCCAGACCACAAGCCCGAACAGAACTTCATTGGCCAGCATCATCAGGTGCAGGTCGTAGCGTTCAAGGTCGCTGTACTCGACGCCCACGAAGATGCCCATCGGCGAGGCGATCCTTTCCGGATAGATCGGCCAGAACATCGCCACACCCCGCGAGCCCATCGTCATCAGATCCATCACCACATGCGAAGCGTACAGCAGCGACCCGATCAGCACCGCCCGCCCCGCGCGCGCGTTTGAGGAGATCAGCTTGATCGCGCAGGCAAACAGCACACCGAACACCGGCGCCAGCAGCAGCGAGTGCGTGTACGAGCCGTGCTCCGCGAAAGGCCTGCCCGTGCGGTACCAGCTGATCGCGATATCCATATCCGGCGCGACACACGCAAAGAGCAGAAGCCCAAAGACCAGAACGCCCCGCACGCCCTTGGCGGGCGTACCCATCGCCGCCCTGGCGGGGATGGCAAGCGAGCCGTGAGCGATGGGCGATGGCACGTCGAAAGCTCCGTCGAAGAATTCTGATCAGTCCCGTTCCGCTGGTTCTGCCGAGATCGTTCGTTGCGGATCCAGCCCCATCCACCACCCGAGCACGAGCCCGAATACGACGCACGAGCCGCCGACGACCGTAGCATTCATCGGCAAAGTGCGCCCCGCAGTTTGGGCGTATCCGAGAGCCGCCGCGATCGCGACACCCCCAAAGAAGCCCGCCAAGACGCCCCTGACGATCGTACCTGTGCTCACGCGCGTCACGATCAGCCCGATCGGGAGGAACAGCACCACCCCGGCGATCCAGCTCTTGGCAGCGCTGCGAAGCTTGAGCCAGTCGCCGAGCTGGCTGATTGATTCGCGCTCGCCCATGTCCCTGCCGTTGACCCAGAGCCGTGAGCGTCCGCCCGTGGTGGTGACGACGAGGTGCACGCGCTGATTGGCTTCAAAGACGCTGTCCCATCGGATCGCGATGTCCGCCCCGTTGGGGCCGGCCCGTTTGGTGCGCACGCGCAGCTGGGCCGCGCTGCCCTCCTGCGCCAGCGTGATGTCGCGGTAATCAAGGCCCTTGGAGATCGTCAGAATCCGCGCCGGCCCGAACTGCTCGCTCAGCGTGGGCGTGCACTCGACCTCGATCGTGATGCCGCCCGACTCGCTGGCTGCTTGGATGATCTCGCTGGCGGGGCGCTGCCCCTGTGCGTAGCGCCCCTGGTCGAGTTCGAGCCCGCGCTCGGAGTAGACGATGTCCTTGGTGCGCAGGTCAAACGGGATCGAGCCGAGACTCTCTGGGCCTTTGGCAAGGTCGTAGATCATCGAGGGCGACAAAGACTGTCGCGTTTCAAGACCTCCGTCTTGTGCGATCGATGACTCGGCAAGCGCGCCCGCCGTCTGGGCATCGATCGTTCCCGCGTAGAGGGCCGCTGTATGAATGACACCCGACCAGGGCCTCTGGCCCTCGTATTCGTTGCCGAGCATGAACGGGAAGTCTTCCCACGCTTGGATCTTGTGCCCGATCTGCCCGCGCACCACAACCGTGCACGCAAGAGCTGTCCACGCGATCACGAGCATCAGCCAGAGCACACGCCTTGTGCGCACAATCAACGTCCCGATGCTGCTCGCAACAGGCCAGAGCCAGACGCCCACGCCCGCGCCGATCCACTGGACCGCGATGTCGCCGACGCGCGCGTGCCTGCGAGAAACCCCGGCCTGAACGAACTCAAGAGCCAGGAGCGCCAAACAGATGACCACTGCGGGCGCCCATTTCCGTTTCCACCAACGGCTGGCCAGAAGAAGCCAAACCCCGAGCATCGCCGGCAGCGCGTGCACCGGCAGATACAGATCCAGCGGATCACGCAGGGCCTGCTTCAGATCGCGGAAATAGACCTCACTCGTGCGCACGAACCCGAACGGGTACAGTGTAACGAACACCACTCCGATCGCCAAGAGCGTCAGTGCCACCCGGGCATCGCCGGCGGACGGGGTTCGGGTATGAGTCCCATGAAGCATGCATGAGTGTTGCCTCTGAAGTCGCGTCGTGCGCGAATTGGTGGCTCTTTACATCAGGCCTGCCCGCACCCACCCCCGCCACCACCTTTGCCTTGGCCCTTGCCCTTTCCCATGCCTTGACCTTGGCCGCAAGATCCGCCGCAACCGGCCTCGGTATCACCCACCGGCGGCTCTCTTGAACGCGGGCAGGTGGCAGTTCTCAGTCGCTGCGCGCAACCGGGAGAAGGTTTGCAGGATCTGGGGATCACGCACGGCGGACTCGATTTCGTCGTACAGAGCCGCGTTGTCGACCTCTGCCTGGACCGCCATCTCACAGGCACCTTCGAAGGTATCCGGGATATCGAAGCTGAAGTCGGTCGGCGGGGGGACATCGGCTCCCAGGCGGTTGTACTGGGCAATGAGGGCCTGCTGGTGTTTGCGCTCAGCGTTGACGATCATCGAGAAGGGGCGACGTTCGCCGTGGACCTTCATGACAGCCATGTACATCGCCTCGGACTTCCGCTCGTCCTCAAGAGCCTTGGCCAGGGCGCCAAGTGTCGATTCCATCTCGGGCAACCCCATCGAGACCGGGGCCGAAGAGTCCGTATCGATCGTGCAGCAATCCTTATTGGCGTTTTGACAGCCCGCCAGAGAGATGAGACCCGCACCCAATATTGCAATTGCTTTCATTTGATCCTCCCGGAGCCGAACTGGCGGCGTGTTAATCTATAAAGATATAGATAATACGCATGCCCGCTATCGATGTTCGTGTGAAAGACGTGCAATTTGTGCAATCAGTCGATTTCACTCCGCTTGCGGGCGATGTAGGCGACGTACTCCAGCGGCTTGCCGGACATGGCGATGCGGTGGATGTACTTCTTCTGGCGCACAATCTCGATCGTGCCAGCCTCGGTCATCTCGTCGATCAGCTCTGAGAAACCAGAGCGGTCCTTTTGCCCGACGAACTCGTCCTTGATGCAGAACGCGACCCAGCCGTCGCTGGCGACCCGCTCGAAGGCGGCGATGAAGGCCTCGGGCGGGATGTCGCCGAAACCCAGTGCCGCCACACAGATGAGCACCTCGGGATTGACCACCTCAAGCTTGGATTCCTCGGCCTTTGGCAGGTCGGTGATGTCGCCCACGATGTAGTCGTCGTACAAGCCCGGGCGATCGCGCTCGGCGGCGACGGCTGCCTCGGGCAGGAGGTCCGCACCAAAGAAGCCCCCCTCGCCAGATGTTCCGATACCCGCCTTGCTGAGTTCCTCGGAGACGATCCCGTTGCCCGCGCCCAGATCGAGCACTGTCAGCTTCGCCGGATCCTGGCCCGCCGACTTGAGCGCTTCGATCAACTCGCCACGGATGACCTCGGGCGAGCGGCACTTGAGGATGTCGTAGACGATCTTCTCATACAGGCCTGTGATCGAGAAGATGTCGGGGTAGTCGTGCAGTCGAAGCTCGTGCCATTGATCTTCGTGCTTGACGAGGAACCACTCGGAATCCTGGCTGAGTGTGCCCGTGCCAGCGGGCAGGGCGATGGGTGGGGCCTTCTCGGCGAGCGTAGCGACTGAGAGAGCGGCTTCGCTCATGGGTTGGGTAGACAGCATGATGTGCTCCTCGGGCTCGTGTCCAGCGTGAGATGACGCGACAACGGCGTGCAAACGGGTCCAAACACCCTAGCGCCGAGTGCCCGAGCTTCAAGAAATGCTTAAAACCAGCCCTGAGGGCCCGGAAATGGGCGCACAAAGAGGGCACCGCTTGGCCCGAGTGCGTGTCCGGGGTCGGCGGTGCCCTATCGTTTAGCGAACGAGGAGTGCGATCACGATGAAGGTGAACAATGCGCCCACCTCCACCCAGCCGCGGGCGACTCCCAAAGACGCCCTGCTTCCCCATGCCTCACACAGATTCGCTTTCATGGTCGCCTCCCTTCAAGAAATGAGCGATGATGTTCGCTATAGTGTACGGTATCGGCAGAAGAAATCAATCGCTATAGCGAACATATTTGCTAAATAGGGGTTTTCCATGGAGTTCGGCGAGGCTGTGAAACTCAGACGAGAAACACTCGAGATGTCACAGGCCGATTTATCAGCCGCCAGCGGCACCAGCAAGGCCATGATCAGCGAAATCGAGTCGGGCAAAAAGAACCCGACACTCAAAGTGGCCTGCTCGATCTCGGTGGCACTCAACTGTCAGATCTCGGATCTGCTCGACTTGCCGCCGGTGGTCCGATTCTCGAAGCTGGAGAAGGACGCGGGCCAAGTGCTCCTGGACCCCGAGACGGGTGTGCGTCGCCGGCTGCTCGCGCCCCACATGGTTCAGCACGGCGTGCAGGTGCTCGAGTTCACCATGCCCGTCGGCGGTGTGGTCGATTTCGGCTCTGACGGCCAGGGCGTGCTCGAACACATCACCTGCATCGAGGGCAGCGTCCGCGTCGAACGCCGGGGCGAGGAGGTCGATTCGGCGCTCCTCGAGCCGGGCGAGAGCGCCAACTACGCATCCGACGAAGTCCACTCCTTCGCCAATGCATCCAAGACCGACGCGGCGCGCATGATCCTGGTGATCGATTCGACCCGTCGAGGCCAG
>CAXBOF010000013.1:0-12705 GCA_963977205.1 uncultured Phycisphaera sp.
ATTCAGTGGGGAAATGAGTGGTTGTCGGACCCAGGCCGCGTCCGGAAACTAGATCCAAGAAACCAGTTCCAAGCAACCGCTCCCGGATCAGTTCAGACCGCCGGATTCCTTGATGCGGCGACCGATGCTGTCGGCGAGCTGTTCGACGGTCATGCCATCGACGGGCAGGCCCAGTTCGACCGCTTCGTTCATCTGCTTGGCGATCCGCTGGTGGGCGGTGATGACCGTGGAGTGGTTGGTTTTGCCGAGCTTGCGGGCGATCTCGGGGTAGCTGAGCGTGGTCATTTGCTTGCAGAGGACGGTGATGATGGCCCGTGCCATGACGACCCGCTTGTGCCGACCACTGGCACCCAGATCCTTGTGCTCGACCTCGAGGGTTGAGCAGACCGCATCGCGGATGTGATCAAAGCGGACGGCCCGGATGGGTGTGCTTGCCCGGCCCAGCGCCGAGAGGGCGCGCTCGACGATGTGCATCGGGATCGAGCCGTCCTCGGCCCGGTCGCTGATGACGTTGGCGGTCGCGGCGATGCGCGTCAGGGCGCCCTCGAGCTCGCGGACGGTCCACGTGCCCCGGCTTGGGTCCTCGGTCAGACGCTGGACAGCGATCGAATCGAGGCGGAGGCCGCGACGCGAAGCCAGCTCGACGATGAGCCGCTTGCGGAGCGTTGCGTCCGGGGTCTGGATCTTGACGACCAGTCCCGAGAGGAGCCGGTTGGTCAGGCCCGGCGTGAGCGCTTCGATATCGGAGGGGTGGACATCCGAGGCGAGCACGAGGCGTGAGCCGCCGATCTCGATGGCGTCGAAGGTGTGCAGGAGCTCGACCTGTGTCGCGTTTTTGCGCGAGAGGAAGTGGATGTCATCGAGGCAGAGCAGGTCGAGGCTGCGGTAGCGCTTGCGGAAAGCCTCGACGGTGCCGGCCTGGACGGAGGCGATGTACTCGTTGGTGAAGGCCTCGGCTGCGACGCAGCGCACGCGGGCCTGCGGGTTAGCGGCAAGGACGCGCCGGACGATGCCGCGGAGCAGGTGCGTCTTGCCCAGGCCGCAATCGCTGTGGAGGAAGAGGCGCGTAAACGGCGTGGCCTTTGCGAGGTCTGCCATCTGCAGCGCGGCGTCGTAGGCCATCTCGTTGGCGTCGCCGACGACGAAATGGGCCAGGTCGCAGCGGTCATCGAAGGCGGGGTTCTTGGCGCGGGGTTTGGCCAGCGCCTTTGCGGCTTTGGGCTTGGCCTCGGCCTCTGCCTTGGGCATCAGGTCGGGATCGCTCAGGCCCGGGAAGAGATCCGCATCGATGCGGTACTCGACGGTGGGGGAGCGGTCCTGCATCAATTCCTGCAGCGTCTCGCGGAGCGACTTGCCGAAGATGCTCTCCATGAGTTCGACGTGGAACGTCGTGGGCACGGTGATGCCAAGGACGCTTCCAGCAAGCTCGAGCTTGGCCTGCACGTTAAAGTAGCGGTTGACGCGCGGCGAGCCGAACTCTTCTTCGAGTCGAGCAAGGACCGCGGGGATGACGTCGCTGCCAGCGGCGGTGATCTTGGGGGTGGTATTGCCGGCCGAGGCGCGGCGGGCCTTGGGCTTGCGGTTTTGTTCTGACTGAGTCTGAGTCTCCTCGGTCGTGCGACCGGGCGCAGCCTGACGGGTCTGCGCGCTCAGGCTCCGTGCTTTGAGTGATCCTGTCGCCGAACGTGCCGTGGACTCTCCCAAGTCCTTCCCCTCTCTCGGCCCCACCGGCCGGCTCGTGACAGTGAGTCATTCGTGAGCGCTCTGATCGCCTGCGCTATCGGTTGAGCCCGATTCGCCCTGCCGCTTCACGAAACGTGTTGGTGTTCGCTGTCCTTGCCCCAAGAGCGGCCCAGGTCGGGCCACGCTGCGCTCCGTGCAGCGGGAGTCAGCGTAGGGCATCAATCGCTCGACAGCAATCGGTTCGATCCGTGAAAAGCCGCTTGCCAAGCCGCGGGCGACCACGGCATAAGAACTTGCGCACCGAAAAGTTCTTTATCCACGCTTCACACACTTTCGCCCACATGTGTTTCCTGTGCGCGCACGGGGTGCACCCAGGCGCTGCGCGAGGAAAACACCTGAAAATCAAGGCTCTTGTAGAGCCCGACGGCCGGCGCGTTGCGCTGGTCAACGGCGCACACAAGACGCTCAACGCGCCTCTGATGCAACTCGGCGATCGCGTGTTCGAGCAGTGCGCGCCCGAGGCCACGCCCTCTGCCGCTCGGGGTCATCCCGATGTACACAAGCTCGGCAGACCCGTTCTCGGGGATCAGGCTCACCAGACTGCAGCCTACCGGCTTGCCATCCTCGAATGCGAGCATCCAGAGCGACGGGTCGAAATCACCGGTGGCGATATGGCTCGCAAGGACATCCTCGGTGTCGCGCAGGCCGCAGAGTTCGGGACAATCGAGCGTGTCGATGTACGAGCCATCGAGCACACTCAGCAGGTGCTGGTGATCGGTTGTGTGCGGGTCCTGCACGGACCGAACCTCGATTCCGGGCGGCCAGGGCGTGGGTTTGGCTGCTTTGTGTCGGCGTCGGCCGGCGAGTTCGAGTTCCATGTACGCCAGGTCTCCAGCGTGGAGGAAGCCGGCGCGCTCGAACGCGTGGATCGCTGAAAGTTCGTGCGGCTCCGGGAGCGTCTGAGCGAGGCTGACGCGTTCTGGCGCGAGATGCTGAACCAACGCGCGGAGACATGCAGCGCGCTCGGCCACGCGGTTGTCCGCCGCTTCGCCCGATTCGGGTCCCGAGAGGAAACACATCGCGGTTTTGCCTGGACCTTCGATGGAGAGACAAACCTCTCTTATGCGTGATGTGGGGTCTTGCGTGGTCGTGGTGCACCACATGTTGGAGAGGTCGTACCCCGCGGTTTGGGCGCCGGCGAGGAATTGCCGAGCGATCTGTTCCCGCTGGTGAGGCGGGGCGGGCAGCAACCGGGCGGCGGCCTCGATGTACCGAGTCGGGGGTACGCGCACAGGGATGCAGCCAGCAGCGTTCTGGATGCTCTCGGGATGTTGGGGGTGTGTGGTCATACGATTGGCTGTAGACTACGCTCGCAGAGGTCGAGATCGGCGTGCCCGGGTGGGCAGAGCCTCGATCGGCCTCCGGACCCGGAGAATCGTCTCATGTCCACGACCCGTTCGCGGCTGTCGGCCTGTATTGCCTGCGTGCTGGCGGCTCTGAGCCTGACCGCACTCGCCTGGACGCGCCCTCCTGAGCCCGATCCGCTGCCCAAGCGTTGGCAGCTGGATATCGACGTGGGCCCGCTCCGCGTGGCCAAGGTGGATGTGAAAGGTCATGAGCCGCAGGTGTTTTACTACATGACCTACCGGGTGACCAACAACTCGGGTCAGGACCTGCAGTTTGCCCCGGTCTTTGAGCTCGGAACGGATGAGGGCGAACTCCTGAGGGCCGGCCGCGATGTGCCGCGTGCGGTACGTCTTGAGCTGCTCGATCGCCTCGGAAACCCGCTTTTGGAAGATCAGATCGCGATCCTGGGCACCTTGCTGCAGGGCAAGGAGAACGCCAAGGACGGGCTGGTGGTCTGGCCCGTGGGCGATATGGACATCGACGAGGTGTCGATCTACGCCTCTGGCTTCAGCGGCGAGACCGCGCGGATCGAGTTGCCCGACCCAGAGACGGGCGAGAAGCGCGAGATCGTGCTCCGCAAGACGTTCATGGTCCAGTATGACATCCCGGGTTCGCTGGAGCTCCGGGGGTCTGAGCCCCTCAAGCCGAGGGACGAACGCTGGATCATGCGCTAAATCGGGTCTAGGATCCTTTCCACCCCGCAGGCTGGTCTTGCGGGGGCTTTCAACAGTCAAGGAACGTCGTCATGGCACATAAAAAGGGACAGGGCTCGACCCGCAACGGTCGCGACTCCAACCCGCAGTACCTCGGCATCAAGCTCTACGGCGGCGAAACGGCCAAGCCCGGCTCGATCATCGTCCGTCAGAACGGCACCAAGCACATCCCGGGCTTCCTGGTGCGTCGTGGCAATGACGACACGCTCTACTCGACGGGACTCGGACGCGTAGTCTACCAGGGCCGTCGCGTGCACATCGATCCCTACGATACAGAGATCGTCAAGCCCAAAGCGCTCCGCGAGTTCATCGCGAGCAAGTCGAACTAATCATCCAACCATGGGGTGAGAGAGATCAGCCGAGGTGCGAGCCAAGGTTGACGAGAGAGACGAATGAGCCGGCCCTTTGGGGTCGGCTTTTTCTTTTGGTTGGCATTGTGAGTGGTGCGATCTAGGCGTTCATGGCTTCGCGGATGCGGGCGCAGTCGGTGATGACTTTGGAGGCGACGTCAAGTGGCAGGACGGTGGCGCCGTCGGATTTGGCCTTGCTCGGGTCGGGATGGGTTTCGATGAAGAGCGAGCTGACGCCCGCGGCGGTGGCGGCCCGGGCCAGGAGTGGGGCTCGTTCTGGGCGGCCGCCGGTCTGTGAGCCGGAGCCGGGCAGCTGGGTTGAGTGCGTGACATCGAAGCACACGGGCGGGTGGCCTCTTTCTGCGGGCAGTTCCATGAGATCGCCCAGGCCCGTGAAGTCGTTGACGAGGCGGTGGTAGCCGAAGAACGTGCCGCGCTCGGTGAGCATCTGGTTCGAGAGGCCCGCTTCTTCGAGTTTGGCGACCGGGCCGACCATCTCTGCGGGGGAGAGGAACTGGCCCTTTTTGGTGTTGATCGCGCGGCCGAACTTGGCTGCCGCCTGACCAGCAGCCAGAAGCAGGTCAGTCTGTCGGCAGAGAAATGCGGGGATCTGGATGAGGTCGATCATCTCGGCGATTGCTTCGGCTTGCTGGGGCTCGTGGATGTCGGTGGTGGTGGGGACACCCAGTTCCTTGCCGATGGCGTTGATCCAGGTCAGGCCCTCGTCGATGCCCGGGCCGCGGTAGCTGGAGATGCTCGAGCGATTGGCCTTGTCGAAGGAGGCCTTGAAGATGTAGGGCAGGCCGAGGTCCTCGCACACGGCCTTGATGGTCCTGCCGATTGTGAGCCCTTGTTCGAGCGACTCGATCACGCAGGGGCCGGCGATGATCGCCAGCGGCTGGTCCTGGGCGATGGTGATGTTTCCGACCTTGCAGGTGCGATTGGTACTTGTCATGTGCAAGGGTAGGAGCGGGTGGTCTATGGTTTGCAAGCCGGGCGAGTAGCTCAGTTGGCTAGAGCATCCGCCTTACAAGCGGAGGGTCCGGGGTTCGAGTCCCCGCTTGCCCACATGAGGGTTTTGCACCGAAGCGCACTTGGGCGCGTCGGAAGGCGCAATGCCACACTCTGCAAACACTTCCAACGAATCGTGCTCGGGTGTGCCTTCGGGTTCCGTTGTGTGCTGCGCCGCATTATGCGCCATTTGTGCGCCGGATTCTGCGCCGCCTACCGCGCGCTGCCAGTCCGCGTCTGTGACTTTGAGATAGTGCCCGCTCGCGATCGCGGCCGAATTGCCCAGCCATGCGCACGCGGTGTGCAGGGGGTGTTGGGCGCAGAGTTCGATCTGGCGGCTGGCTCTGAGGTTGTGCCAAATGCGGGGCCAAGTCTCAACGCCCGCGCGTTCGATCAGGCGGACCATTTGAGTGTGCGGGTTGTAGCTCGGCTTGAAGCTCGCCAGCACGCGCTCGTTGCCTTCTGGCGCTTGCTCGAATACGTCCAGCAAAGCCGCCTTTACTTCGGGGAAGATCGGAACCACGCGGGAGCCCTTGCCCGAATGATGCTCGGTCTTCGGTGATCGGATACGAAGGCTCTGGCGGTCCCAATCAACGTCAACCCAGCGGAGGGCGAAGGCTTCGGAGGGGACACGCAAGCCGCAATACCGGCTGAGGGCGATCAGCAAACGCCATTCGGCGCTCGGGGCCTCGTCTATCACCCGGTCGATGGTGGCCCGCTCTACGAATACCGTACGGTCCTGATTGCTCTGTGAGCCCGCGTGCAAATCGGCGAATGGGTTGGCGTCGATCATGCCACGCCTCATGGCCCACGCTGCAAACTGGCGGGCGTACCGGACGGTCCGCGAGATAGTCGCCTCCGCGTACCCGGCCTCAACCAGTCCGGCGCGCCATTCGTCGGCCTTGCTCAGTGTGAGCGTCCGCATATCGAACCCTTCCCCGAAGTGATCTTCGAGGTGCCTACGCGCTTGCCCGGCTCGGGTGCGAGTGGAGTCTTTCACGTCGGCGGCTCTGAAGTACGCATCCAGCACGCGCGCCAGCGTCGGCGTCTCGGACCGCTCGCGGGGTTCAACCAGTCCAACACGCGCTAGGCGCTTGTGGATCGAATCTGAGAGGCTTCGGAGCCAGGTGGTGGTCTGCGCGTCTATCGGCGTGCCGAGTTGCTGAGACGCGATCAGGCGCTCAGCGTAGGCCTTGACCGATCGGGCATAGTGGCGGTCGATCTTGCCGAGTCGGATTGTGCGCCGCTTGCCGGTTTGATCGTTGAACAGCAAGCGGGTTGTGCCGGATTTGTCGAATGCGAGTGAGGCCATGTTTCCTTCCCTCCGTGCGCCAGTATGCCCGCAAGTGCGGCGGCGCGCCAGCCAGTGCTCTGTGATTGGGTGTGAATCGTGGTCAATTGCGAGCGATTCAGGCGGGGTCGTCCCCCAGGTACCGGTATTCGCTGCCTTTGCCGGTGTGCCCTTTGTACGTCCGAGTCAGCACGCCCTCAGCCGTTAGCATTTCGAGGCGCTTCTGTGCTGTGCCCTTGTCGAGTCCAGCCGCCGCACCGGCGGCGCGCATTGTCAGAAAGAATGGGGCAACACCCTTACGGCGCTGCAGCTCTCGGCAGAGCCGGATCAGCAGGCGCGTTTGTGGCGCATCGAATCGGGCAGCGCATTCAGGGTCTGGGGCGTCTTTGGCTCGCGTCAGAGCCTCTGCGATCGCTTGCCCGTATGGGTCGCGTACTCTCGCCCAGCCGTAGAGGAAGTCGGCCCAAGTGGTGTCCCAATCCTTCGTGCCGATGGAGGGGCGCGCTGCTTCGTGCCACCATTGGACCGCTTCGCGCAGCTCCAAACCCTTGCGCGATGCAAGCTCGGGAAACGCTTTGAGGCGGCGCGCGTAGGCGAAGATTGCAGCGTTGCGCGTGCCGACGATCAGGGGGACAGTATCAGAGATTGCGCGCTCAATACGCGCCTTCAAGTCTGCGCCGTACACAAGAGACCCAAGAGACTCAGGACACCCAAGAGAGACAGGACACTCAGGCCATTTCTCTGTACCGTTTCCGCTTTCAATCGAAACGGCTTCGGTTTCAAATACGCTTGGATCGACGTTTGGAATCGCCTCAGTGGGGACCGGGATCAGCCATTTGTAGACTGTGCCCGATGCGTGCTGTGAGGGGGGAGCAACAACGTAAGCCCCCTCGCCTCTCAGCTCGCCATCGGGAAACTTGCGGGTCTTGCATCCAGGCCCAGTGAAGTAGACGTGGAACCCGCGAGTGGTCCGCACCGTTGGCAGCTTGGCCGAGAGGTCGGGGTAAGCATCACGCCACGCCTCGTAGGCCTGTGCGTCGTCGTAGTCACGGACGGCTAGTCCGCCCGAGACAGCGCCCAGGATGATCCCCACGCCCGCCACGTTGGTCTCTGAGCCTGTAGAGCCGAACCAGCGTTCGAGGGTGCGATTCTTGGCCTGTTCCCTCTGGTACTTGTTCCAGCAGCGTGTGGCGGGTTTCTTGTCGACACCAATGGGCAGAACGCTCCAGCCGCGTGCGATGTAGTCGACAGCCGAGTCATGCAACGCGGAGCTTGCCGCGACGGTCATCGACGGCGCTCCTCGCACACTTTTCGCCGAATCGCCTCAGCAGCGCCGGGCGTGGTTGGACACCCAGCCTCGATGTAGGCCTCGATCTCGACCGCGTCGTAGACTCGAACACGCCCGAGCGTTTGCGTAGGGATTGCCCCAATACTCGTGTATTTGCCAAGCGTGCGCTTTGCGATCCCCAGCAATTTGCATACTTCCGGCACGCGCAGCAATCTCCGTGTTTCGGGGACTTGCTGTGCATCCTTCTGGGTGCTAACCTGATCCTGTTCGATGATCCCCCTCGCGGTGCCGGCAAGCTCTCGGGGGGTTTCTTGTTTTTGGGGCTCTGCCCGCTTCTCGTCTAACATGTACTGTCTCCTATTGCTCCCGCGAATGCAGGGCGTTTCCGATCAAAGTTACAGCTGCATCGTCAAACACCCGAGCGTTTCCGGCTCGGTGGGTTGGTTCAATATTTCGCGATCTGATGGCGTACTCGACGCGATGTAGTGCGACGTCAAAGTGTCGGGCAATCTCGCCGACGGTCCAGAGGTTCGGTTGTTTTCTCATCGATAGTCGTCCGTGAGTATTTGGTGGCGGTGATCCATCACCTCCGGTGTCGTCCACACCGTACCCCCCAAATCTGCTCCTGTCTCTGGACGATGTGTCGGTTCGGCGAGCATCAAATTGAATCAGTACAGCTGGGCGGAAGTGCTCAGAATGCCGACACCAAAAAATGCCGCTCGGTGCCGCTCAGTGCACTTTGAGATGTAGGTTTAGACGCCCGCCCGCTCGTGGTTGAGGCGGAGCAGGGCCGCGAGGATGAGTTGCTCGACCTCCGCACGGCGCTCGGCGAGGGCGTGAGGCTGGCCGTCGGCTTGGGGCGGGAGCGGCTGGCCTGCGCCGGTTTCCTCGAATACCTCCGCCCATGAGGTGTCCCAGTTCCCCGCCTTGTCGGTGTGGGCGTAGGCCGCTAGGACGGCTTCATCGAGCGCCCGGTGGGCGAGGCGGAGCCAGGTGGGGCGATCGTTGTAGAGGTTGGTCAGCGTGCGTTTCTTGAGCTTGGGGTGCTTGGCGCTGGCTGCGTCGATCGCGCTCTGACGGATGAGGCGTCGGGCTTCCTCGCCACTCACGTCGGCGACGTCGGCGAAGTCGTCCGCCGCGTCGACCTGCGCGGCGACCTCCGCCACCCACGCGGGTGGGTTGAGCCAGTTCTCGCGCTGCTCGTTGAGTTGATTGGCCGCATCGGCGATGGCTTGGTGGAGGATGGAGCCGTCCTCGCCTTCTTTGGGGTGGGAGCCCGGTGGCCAAGGGAAGGGGAAAGTTTCGAAGCAGGTGCCACCATTGTATGTGGGGTCATTGCCGATCCCATGCCACGAACAAGTTGAGTAAGTCCATACCTCATGAATCGAAGAGTGAAGGACACCGAAATCGGCTTCGCTTGAAATCGCAAAGGCAAAAAGCCTGGCGTCTGGAAGAGTCGAGTTGCCTACCCAAGAGAATACTCTGTGTTTCGCTACTCTCGGCGTTACGACAAATCGATTTACATTTGCTATTGCCTTGCGTAGATCATGTCGTGTATTCCACAATTGCCAAGTTGGGTAAATGCTTGAATGGGCATACATAGGCTTGCCGTTTTTCAATTTGTCACGCTTTGGTTTTACATGCTTGAGTAGGTATTCATATGGAGTGTCGTATTTAGCTGCATCATTCCTGCTCCGATTGATTCCAAAATCGATGATCCATCTAGCACGAATGCGTTTTGTGATATCCGTTGCGTTTATCCAAGGACGTAGTACATCAGATGGTGGGTGCCCAGCTACTGTTGGCGATGCAAGCCACTCGCTTGCGGTCTCCCAATCAATATCAAATGGGCCGCTGCTTATGGTGCCTTGAAATGAGATTGATTTATTCTCTGCAAGTTTAGATGCTGTCGTAGTATCGTGGCCGGCAGTTAGATCGCTATTAATATGGAGGCACGGCAGGCCATCGAGTGTGCGAGGTTCAGTTGTCTGACCGAAACATACAATCGAGATTCGAACATCTGCACCGTCCAGTACCCATTCTTGGTCTTGGACGGCGCTAAAAATCACGTACTTCTTGCTAATTTCATCAAGCACATAGCGGCTAGACCCTTTGCGAATCGATTGAGTTGCCAATAGCCCAATTCTCGCGGAATCGTCTCCGAAACGGATTGATAGGTAGAACCAGTAGCAACAAAGATCTGCGCCTTCGGGGATATCATGGAATGCAGATTGGTAGGCATCCACGTACTCGTTCCCGAGTTCGCCCCTCGCTTTACGTGAGCCCAAAAACGGCGGATTCCCAACAATGAAATCTGCTTTCGGCCACTTTGTCTGTCCGGCGCAGACCGCCCCCTCCTCCCACATGCTCAGCGGCTCGCCTTCGGACGGGGTCCAATTTAGGATTGCGTCTCGGTTCTCGATGGATTTGATTGGTTCGAGAATAGGATTGCGTGGCGCATTGAAGCCGTTGATGTACATCCACTGGAGGTAGCCGATCCAAATGACGACCTGTGCCAGTTCGGCGGCATAAGTATTGATTTCAATTCCACATAGCTGGGTAGGGCGGACTTGTGGAGTCATAGCGGTTCCAGCATTTGCTGCAAATGTAACCACTTCTTTCTCAAGTGCCAGTAGTTGTTGAATCGCTACGTATAGGAAGTTGCCAGAGCCACAAGCAGGATCCAGAATCTTGGCAGTAGCTAATCGAGTCTGAAAGTTAAAGAGCATTTTTTCGAGATTGCGGGTATGAGTTGCGGACTTGATTGCCCGTTTTTTAGTTGCGCTTTTTGCTTCTATTCGTGATGCTTTGGCTCGAAGCTCGATTATGGCATTGCATTTATCACGGATGGTTTTCCACTCCGAGCGGAGTGGCCGAACGATGATCGGCTCGATAACTAACATGATGTCTTCGCGACTCGTGTAGTGTGCCCCAATCTGGGCGCGCTTGTTAGGATCGAGAGATTGCTCAAACATCGTTCCGAATACGACAGGCTCAACAGAACGCCAGTTCTTCTTAGCGGCTTTGATGAGGTGGTCGATCTCAGCCTCAGTAAGCTCCATAGCGGAGGCATCGTCGAAGAGTCCGCCATTGAAGTAGTCGATTTCTTCTACGCCGAAGTCGCCGCCGGTGCGCATGGCGTTGAAGAGGGCGTCCATCTGCGCCTTGAGGCGTGCGGGGTTCTTGTCGGCGCGTTCGAGAATGGTCTGGAAGATGCCCTTGGGCAGGAGCTCCACGTCTTCGGCGAAGAGGCAGAACATAACCTTCATGAGGAAGTGGGCCGCGTCGTGCGGATCATGCCCACGTTTGCGAAGGCCTCGAGCGATAGTCCCGATGTTCTTAGCTACTTCTTTAGTGATATCTTTAGTTGTTTCTTTGGGACAGAACGATTCCGGTTTACTGAAGGCACGTCTTAGCAGATCTAAATTTTCGGGCTCATGGAGTCGTTCGAGTTCGACTACGTAGGTATCAGCGCGGTAGTTTGTAAAGTTCGTGTGGATCTCTGTGCGGTCGATATCGGATACGATTAATAGCGGTGGGTTTTCGAGGTCTTCGCGGTACTGCAGGAGTTGCCTGTACGCGTCTTCAAGTGTCTTGTGCTTGCCTTTACGCTTGTACTCCCAGCCGAAGTGGCCCTTATACCAAACGTCGGCGAACCCGCGTTGGCCGCCAGAGCCCGCTGAGGCGGGGCCTGTGACGGCGACGCCCTTTTCGAAGGTGAAGTTGTCGCCGACGGGGTCGAGCTCGGCGGGGGACTTTACGCCCAGCAGTTTGCAGAGGTCGAGGAAGTGTTCCTGGGATGCGGCCCGCTCAGAGAGTTCGGCGCGATTCCACTTAGCGATGAATTTGGCTGGGTCCATTGGCATTGAGGATAGCGGAATACAATTTGAGAGTGGGTTGGGGGCATGGTGCCCCCATGCCCCCTGCCCGATCGAACCGCTCAGGCGTCAATTAGTGGCCAATCCAGCTGGTACCGGCTCGGGGTGGGGGCGCGTGCATCCTGATAGCGGTAGATGGTTGACGATCGGGTATTGTTCGGTATGCTCGATCCATGCCAACGAGCGCCCCGAATCCAGAGCTGGAGGTCATGTTCATCGACTTCGACTGCTACTTCGCGGGCGTTGAGATGATGGACAATCCAGAGCTGCGGGGTAGGCCCATTGTCATCACGCCAACGCCCGGCCCGTCGGGGTGCTGCATCACGTCCAGCTACGAGGCGCGCGCGTTTGGCATCAAGACCGGGTGCCGAGTCAGTGACGCCCGGAAGCTCTGCCCCAACGTCGTCAACGTCCGCGCCAGACCCGCCCGGTATATCGAGGTGCACCACCGACTCATCGAGGCGATCGAATCGGCGGTGCACATCACGTCGGTCGATTCGGTGGACGAGTGCTGGGGCCAGCTCATGGCCAACGAGCGCGAGCGGTCCGCAGCCGAGCGGATTGCCCGCAGCGTCAAGGCGGCGATCAGGGAACGCGTGGGCTCGGTGACGTGCTCGATCGGCGTCGCGCCCAACCGCCTCATCGCCAAGGTGGTCGGCGGCTTCAACAAGCCCAACGGGCTCACCATAGTCGGGCGCTCAGAGCTGCCCGGCGCACTACTCGACCTGGACCTGACCGACCTGCCCGGCATCAACACGGGCATCAATCGGCGGCTCCGCGCCAAGGGCATCGCAACGGTGGCGGATCTGTACGAGCGGACACCCGGCCAGCTCCGTGAGGCGTGGGGGAGCATCGACGGCATCCGGTGGTGGCACTGGATTCGAGGGGACCATCTGACAGGCCCCAAGACCCGAAGGCGCACGGTTGGACACCAGCACGTCCTCTCGCCCGAGTACCGCGCCCACGATCGCGCATGGGGCGTGGCGGTCCGATTGCTCAGCAAGGCCGCCCAGCGGATGCGGTCGATGGACTACGTCGCGGGCAAGCTGGCGCTGTCGGTCCGGTACACCGACGGGCGGGGCTT
>CAXBOF010000014.1:0-12686 GCA_963977205.1 uncultured Phycisphaera sp.
TGTATTTCATCTTGGAGGTATTCGGACCGGGGGGTGTCCCTAGATAATCCCGAGCCTGCCTCGTGAGCACAGGCGTCACAACCGTCAATCGCGTTATCGCTTGACGCCCTACCGGCGAGGATTGCGCCGGGCCGCGTCTTTGGCTCGCACCGATGGCTTCTGAGGCGGGAAAGGTCCGGTACGCGGCGAGGCAGACGATTCCTCGGCTTCGACCGCCGGCTCGGCCTGCGACTCAGAAGAGTGGTCGGCCTCGATCTCGGGTTGTGTGTGCGGCCCCGCGGCGGGTTCGGAACCATCCGCACGAGCCGCCGACTCCCCCGCGACACGGGCAAAGAGCATCCGGCCCGCGCTCGTCTGGATCGTCGATTCCACCTCGGCCTCGATCGATTCGCCGATCATCGTGTCGGCCTCGTTGACCACGACCATCGTGCCATCGGGCAGGTAGCCCACCGCCTGGCCCGGCTGCTCGCCCTGCTTGATCAGCTGCAGCCGAACGTGCTCGCCCGTGCCCGTCACCGGCTTGCACGCGATCGCAAGCTGGTGCATGCTCAAGACCGGCACATCGTGGATGTTCGAGACGCGTCCAAGGGCCGTGTCCGTCGTCACGATGATCGCGTTGGTTCTGCGGGCCAACTCGAGCAGCATCTGGTCCACGCTCTTACTCGGAATCGCAGTCTCGTCGATCGTGACATCGAGCCTGGCTTCGCGCTGGAGCTGGGCGATGACATCCAGGCCGCGCCTGCCGCGCGCTCGCCGGAGTGAATCGGTGCTGTCGGCCAGCAGCTGAAGCTCATGGACAATGAACCTCGGCACAACGATCGGGGCCTGAAAGATCCCGGTCTGCGCGACGTCGGCGATCCGGCCGTCGATGAGCGAGGACGAATCGATGAGCAGCGGCCTCGCACCCCGCAACTGCTTGGCGAACTCGACATACGGGATCACCAGCCGGAAATCGTCCTGCGTCTGCAGCACGGTCGCGATGCAGATATACGTCAGCCCGATCCCGATGAACGCTTTGGCGGTCAACACGATCGGGTCGCGCAGGGTGCCGAGGCTGTAAAGCTCGACGAGCAGGTCGATGATGATGCCTATCGCGTAGGTCGCGATCATTGCGATCACGAGCCCGAAGAAGATGCTCATGAGCGTGGAGATCTTCTTGGTGGGTGTGAGCAGATCCGTCGCCCACGCGGCCCCGCCGATGAGCAGCGCCATCGTCAAGAGAACCTGCCAGGTGCTCTTGATCGCGATGCCAAAGACGTTCACCCGGTCCGGGTCGCCCTCGACGGTGTTGAGCACCGCAAGCGAGGCGGTGGTGATAAAGACGATCAGGAACCCGGCCCGGACGAGCCTGAGCAGGGCCGACCGCTGACGCTCGACGCGCTGGAAGGGGTGCAGATCGTGTTGGGGCTTGCGCTCGGCCATCAAAGAGAGTCTACGGGCATGGACAATCGGGGGATCCGCCCACAACACGGATTCCGGCCGGCCTAGGATGGCCCCTGTCGGTCCCGTCGGCGGTCGGGCCCGGTGCACGGAGGGCCCGTGAACCTGGTCAGGGCTTGACCGCAGCAGCCATAAGCGGCGTCAATCGGGGCATTGGTGTCCTGGCCGCCGACGGGATCGACAGACCCTTCTCGGACCTTCCTGCCTTCCTCAGCCGTTCCTACTCCCGGACGCGGTTGAACTTCATCTGGCCCAGGCTCCCGGCCACTTCCTCGTTCTTCAGGACGAGTTGACCGCCATTCATCGTGCCGGTTGCCTTGGACTCACCAGTCGCGTCGCTTTGTGTCGTGAGGTTGATCTGACCATCCTCGGCGAGTGCCCAAGTGCCGGTCGCGGTCCCCGTCTGGCCCATCATCGCCGATTCAATTGAAACGCTGCCATCGGCACCGAGCACAACGACCACGGACATGGAATCTGCGATCTCGTTGATCTTGGCCGCCATCTCGTCGTATTGGTCGTCGGGGATGTCGTCGGATTTGGGCTGACCGAAGACCGCTTCCCAGACCGCAAGCCAGGTCGAGATTTCATCGTTCTGCCACTTGCCCACAAAGATCGAGACCTTGGCCGCCGGCTCAGCGGGGGCGGCTTCTTCAGCAGCGGCCGGTGCCGAGGCGGGTGCTTCGACGACGGCTGCCTGCGCAGGCTCGTTGTGCTCGGGCGAATCAGGCGAACCGGCGCACCCTGCAAGACCAATCAGACCAAGAACCACACAACCAGCGCCAGCAACTCGGATCATCTTGCCGCTCCGTCAAAGAACCTTCGCGCACGCTGCCCCATCGGCGCATGTCGCCGCCTCATCGGCGTTTCAATGACGCTCCCTCGATGAAATCCGCTCAAACACCGGTTGCCGGATTATCTGACCCGACCAGCACACGACATCTGCATTCGGCCTGTATGACAGGCTGTGCTGGCGCAATCAAGAATTGATCTTTAACAGACTTACTTCTTGGCCCGGATCAGCGTGGTGTGCCTGGGTCCCTCGCTCGATGGATTCTCGATCAGCAGCTTGCCGTCTTTGATCTCGCCCTTGACGTCGGGCTGGCCCGAGGTGGAGAGGACGATCGAGTCGCCGTCGGCCTTCCATGTGCCCGACTGGGTCTGTGTCTGCCCGTTCATGGTCGAGGAAAGTATGTAGGTGTCATCACTCTTAATCGAGAGCGTGCTGGAGGACTTGTCCACCATCGACTCGGCCATCTCGATCTGGGCTTTGACCGCGGCCTCGGGCATGCCGGCCGACTGAGCCTTCATCGCCTCGATCATCTGGGCCTTCATCACTTCCTTGTCGATGGTCCACTCGCCCTCATACGAGGACCCCCCGCCGCAACCGACGAGCAGGAACGTGACAAACGACAGCAAGAACGCGATCGAGAACCTGGACATCGGTGAGCACTCCATAAGGGGAACGCCCAGCATAGGCCAAGACCGATTTCACCGAAAGCCCGCCGTCGACCCAGCCAGGCGGCCAACCCCAAGTGCGGGCCAATCCGGGCACTACAATCGGGGCATGTCATACACCGCTCTCGCACGCAGGTACCGCTCGACCGGGTTCGACGACATCGTCGGCCAGGAACCCGTCGCCCGAACGCTCAAGGCCGCCATCGCCGCCGACCGCGTCGCCCACGCCTACCTCTTTACCGGCACCAGAGGCGTCGGCAAGACCACCATGGCCCGCGTCTTCGCCAAGGCCCTCAACTCGAGCGGCTCGCCCGAGGTCGAACAGGCCATCATGACCGGCCAGGACACCGACGTCATCGAGATCGACGGCGCCAGCAACAACTCTGTCGATGATGCGCGCGAGCTCATCGCCGGCAGCGTCTACCGCCCGATGCGCGGCGAGTACAAAATCTACATCATCGACGAGGTCCACATGCTCTCGACAGCGGCCTTCAACGCGCTGCTCAAGACCATGGAGGAGCCGCCCGAGCACGTGAAGTTCATCCTCTGCACCACCGAAGCGCAGAAGGTCCCCCCCACCATCCAGAGCCGATGCCAGCGGTTCGACTTCCGCGCGATCCCGATGTCCGTCATCGCCGACCGCCTGGCCTTCGTCGTCAAGAACGAGAAGCTCAAGGCCGACCCGGAACTGCTCTCGATGGTCGCGCGTCTGGGCAACGGCTCGATGCGGGATGCACTCTCGATTATGGACCGCCTGATGGCATCGGGCGAGAAAAAGCTCACCGTCGAGCTTCTCGAGAGCCTGATGGGCCTGGCGCCCCGCGAGCTTGTCGGCAAGCTCATCGACGCGTTCGCCGATGGCGAGCCCAAGCCCGCGCTCGACTCGGCGGCCGATCTGCTCTCCACCGGCACGGGCCCCGACCAACTCCTTGAAACACTCATCGAACGCCTTCGCGATCTCATGGTCCTGTGCGCCTGCGGCCCGGAGACCACGCTCGTCGAACTCACCGGCGACACCCGCAAAGAAGAGGTTGAACGCGCCCAGCGATTCGACGCGGCCGGGCTCGTGCACATGATCGCTCTCTGCGAGAGCGTCCAGCGATCGACACGCTCGAGCCCGAACCCGCGGGCGCTGCTCGATGCGCTGGTCGTGCGTCTGTCGATGACTGAAAAACTGGCCGACGTGACGACGCTCGTGCGTCAGCTAGAGGGCGCCAGCTCGGGAAAAGGCTAACGGCGACGGGAACACCGGCCCGTCCCACAGCCGAGCCGCCCCCGTCGCCGACACCAGCCAAATCGAAGCCCGAGCGTTCGACCAAATCTGAGTCGCCAGTCGCTCAGGCGAAGCCGCAGAACGGACCGCCGGCGACCGCTGTCAGCGCCGCCGACCTCTGGGAGAATCTCCGCACCAACGCGCCCATGATGGTCCGTGCGCTGCTGGCGGATATGTCGATCGTGTCGTTTGCCGGCGGAGTCGTTACGATCGCCTGCGACGAGCGCATCCGGGGCACCGCCGAGAACAAGCTCCCGGAGCTGGCGCAGCTGATGTCGAGCCTGGCGGGCGGATCGAGTGCCGGCTGGCCGAGGCTTCGGTCAAGCCCGAGCGGCGCACCGACGACGAGCCGATCGTGCAGACCTCGGGTGAGATCGAGATCGACGACCCCGTCGTTCGCCACGCCATCGAAGTGTTCAAAGGGCGGATCGTGGAAGTAAAACCACTGGCAAGGCCATCAGGAGAGGGAGCCAGCTGATGTTTGGAATCAAGAACATGGGGGCGATCGCATCCTTGATGGGTCGCAAGGAAGAGCTCAAGGCCGCCGCCGAGGAGCTCGCCAAGCGCGTCGCCGAGCTGCGCATCGAGGGCAACGCGGGCGGCGGTGCCTGCCGCGTCGTCGTCTCGGGCAAGCAGCGCGTCGAGAAGGTCGAGCTGGACCCGGCCGTCTGCGCGGGGCTTGCTGCCTCCGAGGATGCCCGCGTGCAGGCGCAGCGGCTCATCACCGAGGCCACCAACGATGCGCTCGAACGGTGCCAGAACAGCATCCGCGAGATGGTCGAATTGGAAGTCAAGCGGCTGGGCCTTGAAGACCTGATCCCTAGCGGCGGCGCGGGGCTTGGCCCCATCGGTAAGCTGCTCGGATGAATCCGCTGGGGACGTTCAAACCTCTGAGCAGCGTGCGGATCGATATCTCGCCGCGCGCGTTTCTCGATCTGCCCATCGAGGTCGAGGACCGCTGGGACGAGTTGTGCGCCCAGAAGCCTCGCCTCTTCGACGGCCCGATCCTCGCCTTCGTCGGCGAGGACAAGGGCCTCATCCGCGCCCGGCGCGACACCTACAAACGTCTCGTCGTGCAATCCGAAACCAAGGGCCTCATCCAACCGCCCGTCATGCAGCTCTCGGTCACGGGCGTACTCGTCGCAAAGGACGCCAAGGGAAAGCCGCACGTGTTCTTCGGCAAACGCTCCGACGACACGCGGATCTACGGCTCACTCTGGGAGCTTGGCCCCTCGGGCGGCCTCGACCCACCTCCAGCAAACGTCCTCGCACTCGACGAGTTCGCTGTCATCCGCCAGCTCCAGATCGAGTGCCGCGACGAGGTCGGCATCACGGGCGTCTTCACCTCGCACGACATCCTGGGCCTCATCGACGACCCCATCGCCATGAGCACCGACATCGTCGTCCGCTTGGATCTCCAGCGGCGGGTCCACGAGCTGCAAGCAAATTCGAGCAACTGGGAGTACGCCGAGACCCGCTGGGTCCCTGCGGACGAGCTCACCGCCTTTGGCGAAGCCGAGCGCACCATCCCCCCCACCGCGCAGCTCATCCCAATCGTCTCGTCCATGCTGAACGACTAACGCCGGGTGCCACGGGTTGTTCTCAACCCGTGCTTTCGCATTGTGCTCATTCGCTCACGGCTTGCCGAGGACGGACAAGCCGTGGCACCCGAGATGTTGCGTGCTATTTCTTGGGTTTGAAGTTGGCCCCGCTGACGATCTCGGCGAACTTCTTGACGTCGCGCTTCTCGATCACCGCGCGCACATCCCTTGCCCTCGCGTCGGTCTTGGCGAGCAAGCCCTCGGCCTTCTTCCAAAGCGTCTCGGCCTTCTTGCCCTCGGCCAGGAACAAGTCCGACACCAGCTCCTGCAGCTTGGTCAGCGTGATCGTGTCGATGTTGTCGTAATACCGGTTGATGACCTTGCGCTGGTAGCTTGAGAATTCCTGACCCTTGGCCATCCCTGGTCTCCTTGGGTGTGGTTGCTGGTGCGCGTTCAGCCTGAGCCGACGAGCTGTGTGCGGGCGAGTGTGCGGTACGTGTCGCAGCGATTGAGCAGCTCGCTATGCGTGCCCTGATCGATGATGCGGCCGCCTTCCATGACAACGATGCGGTCGGCGTTGACCACCGTGCTCAGGCGGTGTGCCACGATCAGCGTTGTGCGCCCGTTCGAGAACTCGTTGATCGCGTCGGAGATCTTGGCCTCCGAGTCGGCGTCGATCAGGATCGACGGATCGCGCAGGATCACCCGGGCGATCGACAGTCGCTGACGCTGACCGCCCGAAAGCGTGAGCCCCTGCTCGCCCACGGGCGTGTCGAGGCCCTGCTCGAAGCGATCGATGAACTCGTCCGCGTGCGCCCGCTCGATCGCAGCGCGGATCGTCTCGTCGTTCGGGTTGTCGTTGCCGTAGGCCACGTTCGATCGGATCGTGCCCGGGAAAATCACCGTCTCCTGCGTGACCGCGCCGATCTGCTTGCGCAGGCTCGTGACGTTGAACTCATCGATGTCCTGGCCGTCGACCAAGACCCGCCCCGCCGTCGGCGCAAAGAGCCTCGGCACGAGTGAGAGAATCGTCGTCTTGCCCGAGCCGTTGGGCCCGACGAACGCGACCCGCTCGCCGTGGGCGACCTCGAGCGAGACATCGATCAGCGCGGGCCGCTCGGCCCCGTCGTACGTGAACGTCACGTTGTCGAACGCGATGCTCGAGCGGTGCCTCGGCAATTCGGGCAGCCTCGGATCGAGGCCCGGCTCCTCATCAAGCTCCATAATTTCCATGAGCCGCTCAGACGCCGCGGCCGCGGCCTGGACCTCGTTGACGATCCCGGTCAGCGGGCGCAGCGAAGCGGCCGCGAAGCCGAGACTCACGAGCACCAGCAGGAAATTCGTCGGGTCGAGCTGCTGCTCGATGATCGCCTTGGCCGCAAACGCCGCCAGCACCCCGATCACGCCGAGCGCCACCAGCTCCGACACCGGGCTGGAAAGGGCGCGAGCCGTCCTGGCGCGAAACATCTGCTGGATGACGTTCTCGTTGGTCTGCGCGAACAGCTCACGCTCGTAGCCCTCGGCCGTCTGCACCTTGACGACCCGCATGCCGCGCAGCGCGTTGCCCGCACGCGAGAGCAGCTGCGCCTGCCCACGGAACGCGCGCTTGCGCGCCTTGCGGACCTTTCGGCTGAGCGTGCGGATCACCAGCCACAGAATCGGCGCGATGATCAGCGACACGATCGTGATGCGCCAGTCAAACCAGATCGCCACGAGCAGGGCCGCCACACCCTTGCCGATCTGGGCAGCCGCCTTGGAGACCAGAGCCGTGACCCCCTCGGCCAGCCGCTCGGTCTCATCGACCACCCGCCGCGAGATGTCCGAGGAATCACCCAGCACCACCGCGCGCAACGGCAAGTTCAGCACGTGCGCAAACGCCCGATCCCTGATCCGCTGCGAGGCCCGGTACACCGCCGTCAGCGCCAGGTACTGATGCCCAAACGTCGCGACCGACGCGATCACCGTCAGAACACCCAGCGCGATCATGATGTAGAGCACGCCCCTGAACGGGTCCGTCGGCAGCGCATCGATCACACCCCGCGGCAGCTCGATCGGCACGCGCCACGACTGAGATTCCTCGTTGAACAGCACCGCCCGCTCGCGCAGGCTCTGCGGGCTCGTCACCACGCCGTTCTCGGTGCTGGGCAGCATGGTCTCCAGAATCGGCGCCACACCCGCTAGACCAGCGCCGAGGCCCGCGCTGGCGACCAGCGAGAGCGCAAGAGCCGCGATCAGCAGCCACCGATCGACCAGCATCTCTTTGGCGTAATGCCAAAAGGTGTTCATCCGATCAGCTCCACCTCAACCGTGCACCCGCCAACCCGATCAGCTCAGCGGCGAAAGCCCGGCCAGCACCGTGCCCGTCCCCGTCGTCAGGAAACCGTCGTCGATCCGGGTGATCGATGAGAGCGTCACGCGAGTCGACGTGATCGTCACGGCGTAGTTGGCAAACTCATCCGCCGAGTCGATCTTGTCACGGATCGCCGAGAGATCGGAAGTGAAATCGTTCGACAGATCGATGTCCATCCGATTGCCTGCCGAGAGCGTGCGCGTCACGCTCCGGCGGGTGCCGTCGTTGAAGTGCACCGTGAACGTAAAGCTCGTCGACAGCTCGTTCGGGTTGTAGATGCTGATGGATTCCTCGTAGTCGCTGTCATCACTCGACATCGCGTCGGCGAATGCGTGCGTGCGTCCGCCGGTCGCAAGGATCGCCTCTCCCTCACCCAAAGTGCCAAACGTCGAGTACTGAGCCGCGATGTTCGGCCCGCCGTCCTGCACGCTGATGCGCAGCGAGTACACCTGGCTGGCGCTCAGCGTCACGCCCGGCATGGCCGAGAGATCGAACGACCGACGCGCACCCGCATCGATCCTGTTGAACACACTCGAACGCACCGCGCCAGAGCTGTCAACGAAATCGAACCGCACCACAGCTTCGGCCTCGCCAAGGTTCACCACCGAGACGCTGCCGTCGCTGCCATCCGTGTTGCGGATGTCGGCGATGCCCGCGATCGGCCCGCCCGCGCCGGCCTGTCCCAGCGTCAGAGCCGCGCCGGAAATATCCCCGGACTCCCCGTCCATCCGGAACATCGTCATCGACGCCACGATCGGCACGGTCGACGTCACGCGGGCGCTGAACGAGCCCTCGGGCAGCACGCTCGTGCCGATGCCCTTCACGTCCACGCCGCCGCGGCGATACATCGCAAGCTCACGCGGGTTCACAAGCTCGGTCGAGCTGCCATCCTCGAAGAAGAACTCGATCGTCACCTCGCCCGCATCATCCGTCAGGTTGACCCAGGTGATGTACGTCTCGACTTCGTCGGCCTTGACACCATCGGCGAAGATCCACGTCGTCAGCGAGTCGGTGCGATCAGCCGCGTCGAACGCTTCGGGGTTGAAGAAGTTCTCGCCGGCAAAAGTGTCCGTGATCGAGGACTCGTCCCCGAAATCGCTCCGGCGGAGCGTTGCCGACACCGGCACGCTTGTGGCGTCCGTGCTGGCAGTCTGCACCTCGATGGCGTAGGGGATAAACCCAACGACATCGGCCGTCGCGCCCGTGCCGCTCAGGATGATCTCACGGCGTTCGCCCGCTTCGAGCGTGCCAAAGTCGATCACAAAGTCACGGTCCTCAGTCGTCGCGTAGCGCAGGATGACCTGGAAATCCGCGTCCTCATCGTTCGTGTTGACGACGGTCAGGATCTCCTCTGAGCGGAAGTTCCGGTAGCCCTCCGAGAGATAAACCGCCTGATCGAAGAACGCCGCGATCCCCTCGGGCTTGATGACCTCCGCGTCCAGCACGGTCACGAACATCGCATCTGTGAACCGAACGGTGACATCGTCAACGAAATCCTCCGTCACGGGCACCGCCGGGAAGGCGTTGCCGCCGAACTGCGGATCAATCAACCTTGTCTGCAGATCCTCGACATCCAGCGAGGCGATCGTCGTAATCACTTCCCACGAGTCATCGCCCAGGATGCGTCCAAAGACCGGGAACCCGCCGTTGCCCTGGACATCCGGCGAGAGATCCTCCTCGTTGTCGGTCAGGTTGATGAAGAATTGGCTCGTCGCGCTGTTGGGCGCGCTCGTTTTGGCCATCGCGATCGTGCGCTCGTCGTTCTCACGCACGACCTCGTCATCGATCGTGTCGCCGACATCGATCACGGTCACCTCGCCCGTCTCATCATCGATGCGGTTGCGGCCGCCCTGCAGGATCTCGGGCGGCTCGGCCGAGTTCGCGTTCAGGTTCTGCAGCCGCTGGAAGAACATCCCGTCGTACTGGCCACGCTGAACATAATCCACAAAGTTGGCCACGGTCCCGACCGGGTCGTCATCCTCGGAGACGAAGAGCTCGATGTCGAAGAAGCTCTGTCCCGAGTCGCTCATTACGTTCGTATTGAAGCGCACGATGATGTTGTCCGTGTTCTCCATCTCGCCGAGGTCCGGAAAATCCTCGCCGAAGAAAACAGACAACAGCAGCCGCTGCTCGAGCTCATCAAAGAGCACCGGGGGCGTGTTGGAAACAGAGACGGATTTGTCGGCTCGGGGCCTGGCCTTGCGGAACGGATTCATCGGTCATGCTCCATGCGGATCGGCCCGGGCCGCGCTCACGGGCTACGCTGCGCAGCACGCCCCACCGATCCCGTCCAGAAGGATACCCGGCCCGACGCGATGACCCACGCCAATACCGACCATGCAGCGAATAGCGGGCCAAGACCCCCCGTCATCGAGGCCGTCGTCCCCGCGTGGAACAACCCCCAGGACGTCACGGCCCTCTTGACCGATCTCAGAGCCCTCGACACCGCCGGCTGCGATCTTCGCGTCCTCATCATTGACAACGGGTCCGATAACCCGCTCGCCTCGACCCAATCCGTCCTCCAAGCCGCCGAGGCCTCGGGGCTGCGGATCACCTTCCACGAGCTCCGATCCAACCGCGGCGGCAGCGGCGGCTTCAACGCCGGTATCGAACAGGCCCTGACCCGCTCAAACCCCGATTACATCTGGCTCCTCGATTCCGATGTCCGCCTCACACCCACCACCCTGCGTGAACTGCTGGCGGTCATCGAGCCCGACACCGGCATGGTCGCCGTCGGGCCGACCGTCGTCGATCCCGCAAATGGCAAGGTGTACGAGTGCGGCTCACGGATCAACCGCCGCACCGGCATGCTCGAAATGGCCCAGCCGAACGACGACAAAGGCCCCATCGACTACCTCGCCGCCCTCTGTGCCCTCGTCCGCGCACCCGCCATCCGTCAGGCCGGGCTCATGCCCGACACCTTCATCCACTCCGACGACGTCATGTTCTTCCAGCGTCTCACCCAAGCCACCGGCGGCAAGATCGGTGTCGCGCCGAACGCCCGGTGCTCCCACCCGTGGGGCAAGTTCAAAACATGGGCCCGCTACTACGAGGCCCGCAACTGGATCGGGGTCCTCAGGCTCGCCAAGATCGGCCCCATCGGACGCCTCGCCCGAGCGATGCGCGAGATCGCGCTGGCGATCGAGCAGACCATGGTCGGCAGCGACGACCTGGCCCGCCTGCACCTGATGGGCCTGCGCGACGCAGCCGCCGGCCAGATCACCGGCAAAGCGCCGCCCGATCGCACCCGGCACTCACGCTTCTGGCCCTGGCACGCCCTGGACCCGGCGCTCCGCGCGATTATCCCGAGCGCCCCCGCCAGCGCCGCGGGCATCGCCGAACTCCACAGCGACGCGCCAGTCCCCCGCGCCAAACGCCCCGCCATCGGCAAGCTCTTCCGCGAGGTCGGCCTCGAACTCAAGCAGCGCCCGCCCGAGCCGGCCCGCTCGCTCAAGCAGGCCCTGCGCGGCTTCATCCGGCTGGCCATCACCCCCACCAACTCGATCGCCGTCGTCCACGCCCGCGCACACCCACACGCCTGGGCCGCCGGCCGCATCCTGCTGGTCGCAACATCCACAGGCTTTCGCATCCGGCGGGTGCGCTCACTCGATCGGCTCAGCGCGCTCTTGGGTCTCCTGCTGGCCAGCATCAAGCCGGTCTTCCTGCTCACCTTCTACCCACCCGAAGCGCCGCCCGCCGAGCCGATCTCGCCAACCGCGCCGCTCAAACGCCCGACGCTCTCGGTCATCATCCTGACGCGCGACCGGGTCGACAAACTCTCCACCACGCTGCGCAAACTCCGACAGGACGACGTCGGCAAGGACTGCCAGATCGTCGTCGTCGACAACGCCTCGACCGACGGCACACCCGCCACGCTCCAGCGCGAATTCCCCGACATCAAGGTTGTCCCCACCGGCTCGAACCTCGGCGTCGAGGGCTTCAACCGGGGCGTGGCCGCCTCCTCGGGCGAAACGGTGCTCATCCTCGACGACGACGCCTGGCCCGACGAGGGCGCGCTGGCCGGCGCACTGGACCTGCTCGCGCGCAGGCCCGATGCCGCAGCCGTCACCCTCCACCGCCAGCACCCACAGACAAACGAGTACGAGTGGCCCTTTGAGCGCATCACCAGCCGAACGCCCCGCTGGCCTGACATGGGCCCGGGCAACATCATCCGGCGTGAAGCCTGGGACGCCGTCGGCGGCTACGAGGGGGGCTACTTCCTCTATCGCAACGACACCGACCTGGCGCTCAAACTCATGGGCGCCGGCTACGAGGTTCTGTTTACGCCCGATTGCAAAGTCTGGCACGACTCGCCCATCGCACACACCAAGACCGCAAAGTGGCTCTACCGCTCCACACGCAACTGGGTCTGGCTCGCCCGGCGTCACGGCAGGCGTGGCTCGGGCCTCGTCGCCATCCTCATGGGCTGGCTCTGGGCGCACCGGCTGGCAGGCCTCTCACCCGCCAAACACATCGCCACGCTCCGCGGCCTCTTTGCCGGGCTCTTCTCGGCCGCCCCCAAGCTCGAAAGCACCGTCAAGCCCGACGGCAAAGCGCTCAAACGCCTTGTCCTGCTCAAGCTCGGCCTGAGGTGAGCGGCACAAACGGATCGCTCGGCTGGAACACC
>CAXBOF010000015.1:0-12658 GCA_963977205.1 uncultured Phycisphaera sp.
ACAAACAATGTCGCTGGGCGAATGGTCAAGCGGCTACGACTATGCCGCTGTGGAAACGCCGAGCATGGTCTTGCTTATGGGGAGTAGCGCCGACGTAAACAGTCAGGGGTTTCTCCGTACAAAAGGTACTGGGTCATTCAACCTTGGCACTAACAACAGTAACGATCTGACGATTGTCAACGGCGGCAAGGTTGGCATCGGCACCACGGCACCCAACAAAGCACTCGACGTAGTTTCCTCAGGCACTACGGAGCTAAGCATTCGTTCGACTACATCGGTGGGTGACTCGGCGCTGCTGTTCGGCAACGTGGACGACACATATCAGGCGTCAATATTCTATGACGCTTCTGCTCAATCGCTAAACCTTAGAGGCTACAACAACACGACTCGCTTGACGATTGCTAACGGTGGCGAGATCACCGGAACGAAGGTCCAGGGCAACTCAGCTGTACCGGGAGCAAGCAAGATACTTAAGTCCAACACCAGCGGCTACACGTACGCCAGCTGGATCAACACGGTGTCTGGCTCCACAACGGCGACGCCGAACCGCATCTACGTCAGCAACGACGCGTTCATCCGGTATATGACTCTGGCGCAGTTCCGCACTTCGGTGGCCGACCAAACCAAGTTTTGCAGCCCACCGACCCGAGTGTTCAACTACAGCGGCAATCGGAGCGTCAACAGCCAGTATTCTCGAACGTTCCCGTCCACCATCGGTGGCGTTTCGCTGAGCGGCGCAAAAGCGATAATCATAAACCTTGCCGTGCGCTCGGGTGGCAACTCCTATTTCGTTGCTTGGAAATACGGTGAAACGTTGCCGGGCATTTCGCTAATCAACCTGGTACCAAACGTGATTGGCAACGTCCAAGCGACAGTACCGATGGACACTTCAAGACGCATCAGGTACATGTTCGGGTCGTCCGCCGGCAACTTGACCATCTTCGACGTAATCGGCGTTGTGTTCTAAATTTGCTACGATGGACAACATGACGACAGAAAAACTTCCCCCGCCAACAGTTGAGATCGTTGACGAAGCTTTGATTGCAGCGACAAGCATGGACAACGACGACATTGCCGCCGAAACAGAGCAGCAGCCAACACTCTCTCTGGCCGTTGCCGGCGCAAAAGAAATTGCAGGGACCGAAGACGGCGACCGCCCCCCTCTGCTTATGTTGTTCATGGCTGACGGGACAGTCCGCTGGGTCAACCAGCCGGAGTGAGCATTCTCAGCGCAGACGACTACAGCCTTGAGACGCTGTGGCAGGAGTCTGAGTTCCGAAAGTGTGCGGCCTTGGAGACCCTTATCCCCGACGAGCACCTCGAGGCTTTCCTGCATTTTTGCGAGTCGTATGTGCATATCCGCCACCCAGAGTTCGGCCGGATTAAGTTTCAGCCGTTTGAGGCTCAAATCGAGGCGGTGGGTTCGTGGCTATCCTGTCGCTACTCGCTGGTACTCAAGGCCCGGCAGATTGGCTTCTCGACTCTGGTTGCAATTTATGCCTTGTGGCTCGCAGCGTTTCACCCCGATCGTCCGATCCTGATGCTGTCGAGGACCGAGCGTGAGGCGATCAAGCTTCTTCAGAAAGCCAAGTACGCGATGCAGTACCTGCCTGAGTGGATGAAGTTCCGCCTGGGTCCGGTGAACGTCACGCAAACAAAGATGGAGTTCACTAACGGCTCGTACATTGGTTCCCAGATTACGTCGATGCCGTCGGCTTCTGATCCTGCGCGTGGCGAGTCGGCGTACTTGATTATCGTGGACGAGTTGGCCTTCTTGCAGAACTCTGAGGAGGCGTGGTCTGCTATTGAGCCGGTTGCCGATGTCGGCGGTCGCGTGGTGATGCTCTCTACAGCGAACGGCGAGGGAAATCTGTTCCACAAGTTGTGGGTCGAGGCTTCGGCTGGCAACAACCGTTTTGAGCCGCTGTTCTTTCCCTGGTCGGCAAGCAATCGAGATCAGGACTGGTACGACGCTAAGGCTGCGGACCTTGAGCCCCATCAGCTTGCTCAGGAATATCCAGAGAACGCCGAAGACGCTTTCTTGAAGTCTGGCAGGCCAGTGTTCAACTTGACTCGGTTGCGCGAGTACGAGGTTCGACCTCCGGTTGCTACAGGGTTCTTCAACCAGGCCGGAGACTTCATCGAGGACGAGCGAACGATCGACTCGGCAACGAAGATATGGAAGTACCCGGTCCACGACGAGAAGTACGTTTTGGGAGTCGATGTCGCTCAGGGTTTTGAGCATGGCGACTTCTCGTCGGTCCATGTAATATCGTGCCGCTCTCCCGCCGTGGTGGCTACGTTCCACGCTCGAGTCGAGCCGGACATCTTGGGCCGAGACATTCTCCCAAAGATCGGGAGATTCTACAATCAGGCGCTGATTGGCGTGGAGTCGAACCAGCACGGCTTGACGACCCTCAAGTACCTACAGGCGTCGAAGTACTTCCCGATCTATTACGAGCGTTCCCCGAAGTACAAGAACTCAAAGCCGACGGATGTGTTGGGATTTCGCACTTCTCAGGTCAGCAAGCCTCTGATTATCGACGAGCTTTCGGCGACGATACGCGAGGGCTTCGACATGCCTGACAAGGACACCTTGGCGGAGCTGAAGACCTTCACATACAACAACAAGGGCAAGATGTCTGGCTCCCCCTACGACGACCGAACTATGTCGCTTGCTATCGGCAACTACATGCGTAAGTTTGTGTTCTTTGCAGAGTTCACCCCGAGCGATAATCCTCCAAGGGGAAGCATCGGCGACTGGGAGCGCCGGGCGTACGGGGAAAGTTTTAACGACATCATCAAGAACGAGGGTGGGTCGAAGTCGTGGGGGAAGCGCCCCGACCGGAAGCCAATCGGGTCGCAGTACGTTCGAACTAAGTCGGCTTTTTGAAGATTGGTGTGCTTTTGGGCGAACTTTCTGCGATGATGTGACGAACGACACGTCTATTTGAGGAGAACCACATCATGGGCACACGCATTCAAGACCGAAGCCGTCCGACAAAGCGTCCGATCGGCCGAGCCAACTATTCCACTGGCGGACTCACCACGACCGTCACCGAGGGTCGCATCCCGCGCCTCGACAAGCGCGGTTACCCCGCCGCTCCGGCTGGCGTGGGATTCCCGACCGACGTCCTGGTGACGGCAGTCGCATGAGTACTCCCCGTTATACGAACGCCAAGAACATGCCGAAGCCGGCCTCCAAAACGGAGCAGCCGGAAACGGACGAGTTGGAACTCAAGCGCAAGCGGAAGCGTGGAGAGAGCAAGAAATGATCTGCGGCGAGCTCGGTTGCGAGAAAGCTGAGGATCGCGACGGGCTCTGCTTCAGACATCGCGTTAGCGGTACGAGCTTTGGGTTTAAGGGCTCTGCGCGAGAGGGTCGCAGCGGTTGGAATGAAACGGCTTCCGACTGGAGAATGAAGAATTTCGGAACGTCCGACGAGAAGACGCTCGCCGCTCGAGGGATTGAGCGAGCATCAAACTACACAAGTCTGGAAAAGCGATAATGGCGAACAAGATGAGTGACGCAAGTTTGCTGGCGTTTGCCCGCAACGAGGTTCAAAGGTCGAAGCGTTGGCGCTCAAACAGGACCGGTTTCGGCTTCGATGAGCAGTGGCGTCGGTACATCGATCTCTATTCGGGCATGCATTATGATGCCGAAAGCGGGACGGATCAGCTTGTCGTCAACCTCGTTTTCTCAACCGTCAACGTGATGGCGCCAGCGGTTGCAATCAACAACCCTCGATTTGTTGTAGGGGCTCGCAAGCCAGAGGAGGCACCGCAGGCCGTTGTCACTGAAGAGGTTCTCAACTACCTGTGGCGCAGGAACGACTATCAGCGCGACTTCCGTCTGGCGGTGCTCGACTGGATTATTGTCGGCCACGCCTGGCTCAAGATCGGCTATAAGTCGACCAAGAAGCCAGAGCGCAAGGCTGTTGATGGAGTCATTAACAGCAACGCTTCTGGAGGGTCTGGATCAGAAGGTGGAGAAGAGGGCATCGATGATCGCGAGAACGTTGACGGCAACGTCGAGTCCGAGCTGAACGTTGGCGTTGACGAAGACCGCCCGTTCGTGGAGCGCATCTCGGTCTTCGACATGTACGTCGACCCAGACGCCCGCCACCCTAAGGAGATGCGTTGGATCGCCCAGCGAACTTGGCGCCCAGTAGTTGACGTTCAGGTTGATTCTCGGTACTCGAAGACTCAGCGCGAGCGAGTCGGCGGCTCACACTGGTCCCCGTGGGATACCGAAGATGGTGACGGTCGTGCGGGTGGGGATTCAAACCTGCAGTCGGACAAGCCGAACAAGGGTGCGATCTCTTATGCCGAGATCATTGAGTTCTACGACATCAAGCGCAACACGGTGGCGACTTTTGCTGCTGGCGCTGATGGGGATTCAGAGGGAGGCGGATGGCTGATCAAGCCGAAAGATATCCCGTACGCTTCTGGCCATCCGTTTGAGATGCTCCGCAACTACGAGGTGCCGGACCACTTCTACCCAATGGGCGATGTCCAGCAGATCGAGAGCCTGCAGCTTGAGTTGAATGAGACCAGAACTCAGATGCTCAACTATCGCAAGAAGTTCCGTCGTGCATGGATGTACAACAAGGACGCTTTCGATCGTGACGGGATCCGAGCACTGGAGTCCGACGACGACAATGTGATGATTCCCGTCGTAAACGGGGAGCCTCTTTCTGGGGCGCTCATGCCGGTCCCGGCCGTCATCACGCCTGCCGAGTTCTTCGACCAGTCGGTAATGATCCAGAACGACATGGACATGGTTTCTGGAGTCTCGGACTACGCAAAGGGCAACCCTCAATCTCGGACTCGACGTACTGCGACTGAGGCGGCGATGATCGCTGACGCTGCGAACGCCCGAGCGCAAGATCGCTTGATGAAGATTGAGCTAGTCCTCGCCGAGTGCGGTAGGCGAATCATCCAGTTGATGCAGCAGTACATGACGGGCGAGCAGGTCGCTCGAGTTGTGACGCTCCCCGTAAATGGATGGGTGAATTACGACAAGGACTACATCCAGGGCGACTTCGACTATGAGGTCCGTGGCGGTTCAACGGAGCCACAGAACGAGACGTTCCGTCGCCAGTCCGCTATGCAGCTCTCCGACATGTCGGCCCAGTTTGTGAGTATGGGGGTCGCCGATCCTGTTGCGCTTTACATGAAGCTTCTGCGGGACGGGTTCGGAGAAAAGGACCCTCAGCGGTTTATTGTCAAGCCTGAAAGCGGCACCCACACGATGCCTGATGGTTCAACTATGGCGGATGACGAGATGGCTCCTCCAGAGGGAGGCATGCCGCCGGGTATGCCGCCGGGTATGCCGCCTCAGGGCGGACTCCAGATGCAGCCAGGAAGCGACCCGAGTCTAGGTCCTCCCCCGCAGGAGCTGACGCCAGAGTTGCTCGCCATGATGCTAGCTATGGAGTCTGGCGTTGATCCGTCGATGGCCCCACCGCCCGAAATGATGGGTGTCCCACCAGGCATGGGTCCGATGTAGAGTGGGGGGCATGGACCAGACACCACTCTCAAAAGAGCCAGTTCGGCTAACAACTGCGGCGACTGCGGCGACGGTCGCAACGATCAACGTGCTAGCGGTGATGCTCGATTGGTCTGGCGAGCTAGTAGCAGGCCTCAATGTCGCCGTTGCAGCGTGGGTTGGCGTGCTTGGGGCTTGGATCCGGTCCAAGGTCACGCCCGTCGCATCGATGAAGCCGCCCGAGTTTGCATGACCCCCTACTACCAGCGGGCGCACTGGGAAGACCCCTCCCAGCCCGTTGCCGGCCCAGAACCAAAGGGAGTTCGTGGGGCATGGGTACTTCACTACCCTGGTAATAGTGGATTCACGGAGCCGATGAGTGACGACGAGATGATCCGGTACTGCCGGAGCATGCAGAGCGACTACGTCACTAATCGGGGTTATTCGATTGGCTACTCGTTCGTCGTCAGCCAGTCCGGCCTGGCGTACGAGGCGAGAGGTTTCGACATCAACAATGCCGCCAATAAGGGCGACAAGATGAAGCCTGCGATTTCAAACTTTAACGCTATATCGATGTCGATTCAGGTAGCGGTGTCGGGCCAGGATGCTGCGTCGGCTGCGGCCGTCGCTAAAGTAAACGAGATAATCGCCCTGGAGCCCGACTGGGATGTCGTTGTCCACGCTGACGTGGACTACACGTCGTGCTGCGGAGCGGGCATGATCGAGCAGGTACGGTCTGGCATAATCGGCCAGGGCGTTCAGCCCACACCAAGCACTGGAGACGACGAAATGATTACCCTCGACAAGCCGATCAGAATGTTGGACACTCGAAACGAGATACCGACACCGCTGCCGTCCGGCGTCTGGCCGCAGAAGCTCCCCACAGGGATCCCTCTCGGAGCCTCAGCGATCTTCGTTACGGCTACGGCGACGCAAGCCGAGTCGCCTGGATTTATCACCTTGTGGGGGGCGGGATCTAGGCCGAACACGTCGAACCTGAACTACGATGCTGGACCTGGTGCGGTAGGGAATACAACGCTGACTCGAGTCGAAATTGGGCAGTTTGAGATGTTTAACTCATCCCCGGTGCATGTCATCTTGGACGTGATCGGCTACACGTTGTGATCTTTGAACTGTTGGTTGCTTTGGCTGGCATAGCGACTGGCCTTGGCATCCGTGAGGCCTGGACGCGCAAGCGAACTGCCGGTCAGACGGCGAAGATGTTTGCTGACGCTGCGTCGGTAATCGTGGGGCCGCTGCGGGCCGAGCTTCTGCAGGTCCACACTGAACTCGCATTGCTGCGCGCGCGCATCGCCGCTGTCGAGCGAGACAACCGACATCTGAGTGGAGAGAACACAAGGCTTCGGGCGCGCGTGGCGATCTTGGAACAGCAACTTCACGACTTGGGCGTTAAGCCCACAAACGAAGGCGTCACTGAATGACTTTGTTGAGACCCTTTTATGGGGGTCGACGGGGAACTCTGCACCCTTAATGTTTAAGACGTGACATTTGTCACACGATAGGTCTATGATTAATGTCGTGACTAATCTTATTGACGTCCAGGAGACCCCAGCGGAAACAGATGCCCCCATTGATGATGGGCAAGGCGTTGTCGAAGCGACCGAAGTGTTACCCGAAGCGACTCCAGCTTTTGACGAAGCCGACCTGCTCGACACCTCCGAAATTGGAGACCGAATGGTTCGCCTCACCGTCGATGGTGAGGAAGTCGTCGTCCCGTTAAGCGAAGCTCTGAACGGTTACAACAGCCAGGCTGCTGCGACCAAGCGATTCCAGGAGGCTTCAGCACTCAAGAGCGAGGCAGAGGCAGATCGGCGTGAAGCCGAGCAAGCTGTAAACCTAGCCCGAGCAGTGTCGAACGATCCTGGAATGACGATGAAGGTACTGGCCTCACAGGCTGGCCTCACCGTCGAGCAGTTCCTTAATCTCACGCCAACGCAGCAGCAAAATGTCGCTGCAGCCACTGAGGTTGAGCCCGAGTTCAGCGACCCGCTAGAGAAGGCGCTCTACGATGAGCGCCAGGCACGCCAAGTGCTCGAGCAGCGGATCACAGCTCAGGAGAATCAATATCAAGCTCGACAGGCCGACGAGTACCTCAAGAAGTCGCTAGGAACTCTTCAAAGCCAGCATGGCGCAACACCCGAAGACGCTCAGTCCGTTCTCCGGCAGGCGTTCGAAATGAAAGTCGGGCCAGAAATGTTCCCGATGATCTACCAAGCCCAGCAGTACCAGAAGTCGCAAGCGACAAACTCGGCACAGGCGGACGCATCAGCGGCCGAAGCTGCCGAGACCGCAGCGCGACACCAGGCAGCAGCGCAGGCATCGAACTCCGTCAGTACGGGATCAGGCGCAGTCGGGACTGCACCAGCGCAGGTAGTCCGACCGATGACAGCCGAACAGGCAATTCGCGCCACGCTCGATCAATTCGGCGTGGAGTAATCCGCCCTACGGCATCTTTTACTGAAAGGGGCCATTCACATGGCACTCGCAAACGCAACCCCGGCAACGTGGACCGACATCCTGTCGACCACGATGCACAACTACCACAAGACGCTGACTGACAACATCTTTGACAGTCGCCCCTTGCTCAACTTCTACATGTCCAACGGACGTGTGAAGACCCTCAACGGCGGCATCTCGATCGTTGAGCCGCTCCTGTACGCCGAAGGTCAGGCTGACAGCTACTCCCAGTGGGATGCGATCTCGGTCGCCCCTCAGACCACTGTGACGGCAGCCCAGTTCGACTGGAAGCAGCTCTACGCAACGATCGCAATCAGCGGTCTTGAAGAGGCTCAGAACAACGGCAAGGAGCAGATGATTAACCTGCTCGAGGCCAAGATTGAGCAAGCAGAAGGAACGCTCAAGACTCGCCTCAACGGCATGCTCTTCGGCACCTACGCTGGGACCACCCCGGCCAACGACTTCGCCGGCTTGCCGACGATTGTTGGCAACGCAGACGCTGACGCTGTCGGTGGCATCGTTACCGGCACTGGCGTGAACGACTGGTGGAAGTCTAAGGTCAACTCGACTGGTGGAGCAATGGACGGCGCAGCTCTTGAAGACGCCCTCCGCACCCTCTACAACTCGACCAGCGACGCTGGTCCTGACGTAGTCGACGCCATCTTCACCAACGCGTTCGGCTTCGGCTTGTACGAGTCCAGCCTCACCCCGCAGGTTCGGTACACCGACACGGCCAAGGCCAACCTCGGTTTCCAGAACCTGATGTTCAAGAACGTCCCGATGATGTGGGACTTTGCTTGCTCGGGCGGCACAGAGGGTACGGTCTCCGAGACTTCGGCGTCGTACTACGGGCTCAACTCGAAGTACGTCGGACTGAAGATCCACGCCGACCGCAACTTCAAGCAGTCGGGCTTCACCGACAACCTGACGGGCTCCGTCGGCGCCACTGGGGCATCAGCCGCAGACGCCCTCGATGCACGCGTGAGCTTCATCACGACATACGGCAACCAGGTTACTCGTAACCGCAGCCGCCTGTTCAAGTTGCTCAACGTCACTGCTGCGTGATGTGATTCGACCGCCGGGAGGGACCCCCCCCTTATACCCTCCCGGCGGTCGGACACTCCCCATCCAACCGCACTTGACGAAAGAGGCCATTGTGTCCGATAAGAATTTTTACACCCACCAGCACGCTCAGGGTCAAGGTGACACCGTTGTCTCGGTCCAGTCCCTTATGACGGTCCTCGGTGGCTCAGGTGGCGTAGAGCATGCGAACGGAGATGTTCGCCTCGCCGTCGGCAGCCAGATCGCCCCTTACAAGCCGCCGGCTCGCCGTGGCAAGGATTCGCCTGGCAAGGTTCTTTGCTCTAAGGACGGATGCAAGGCTTACCCGATGAAGGAGATCGACCTCTGCACGGGCCACGCTCGCAGTAGCGGCCTCATTGAGAACTGGAAGAAGGCCGGACGTGAGGCTTAGCGATCTGCGTAACTACGTCCGCACCCAGACGCAGACCATTGAGTCGGAACTCCCCGACGGCACGATCGACCTGTACCTGCAGGAGGCGTTCAACCGAACCGTCGCCTACGAGAATCAGTGGCCCTCTTATGAGAAGACCTGGGAGCTCACGCAGATCGCAGGGAGCCCGACGATCGATCAACCGGGAGACATCAACGTCCCGGCGATCACTGGCCTATACAAGGTGAGGCCGGGAACAAACAGGACCGACTACCGGCTCGACCTTGCCGCCCACAACGTCTGCACCGAACTCTATGGATCGGCCTCAGTCGCCTCGACAAGGTATTTCAGGTTCTCAGTGTGGGCTGACAAGTTGTTCTTGTGGCCGCAGACCGAGCCTGAGGCCAACGTCCAGTGGCGCATGACGGGCTTCCGCCGACCGATCGATTGGATTGCGGCAGGCCCGACTTCC
The DNA here is from genome assembly GCA_963977205.1 of uncultured Phycisphaera sp. Classification (GTDB taxonomy): domain Bacteria; phylum Planctomycetota; class Phycisphaerae; order Phycisphaerales; family UBA1924. The sequence goes on from CAXBOF010000015.1 coordinate 9,894, forward strand.
GTGCCGGACTGCGACGAACGTCTGCACCAGGCTTTCGCCCATTACGCCGTAGCGCTGGCATACGCCCAGCAAGAGGATGTTGAGCTAGAGAACGACTATATGGGTCGTTGGGTTCGCGACGTAGAGATGGCTCGAGGAGCGATTATGGAACCTTCACAGGACCGTCCGCTCATCATGGGTCCACATCGCTGGTCTCGTATCCAGCCGCACTCGCAACGCCCATTCGCCTACGTGGACACCACTGGTCTTTAACGATGAGTCTTGAGCGCCTCGATCTGGAGGACTTCACTCCAGGGCTGAACCTTCGAGCCGGGCAATTCCAGCTCGGTGCGGGCGAATCTCCGGCGATGCTGAACGTCGAAGTCGACCCCGTTTCGGGGTTCATGTCGCGCCCAGGATTGATTCGGTGGAACGCCGCTGATGATGTTGGTACAGGAACCTGGAATCCGAGATCGGTAGAGCGGGCGCAGCTATCGACGGGCTCGTACCAGATTTACGCCACGATGGGCAGCACGATCTATTCGGCTGGTGCCAATGGGGTCTTCAGTGACCTGTCGATACCGTGCAACGCTACGCCGCACCTCGCCGACTTCGCATTTTGGGGCGACATCACATACATCGCTACGGGGACAAACGCTGCGGCGGTGTCGTCTTCTGGGTGGAAGCGAGATGGAACGGGGACGCCGGTCCAATTGACGGATGCGTCGCTGGGGTACAACGACAACTACACGGTCCCCCTGTACAACCATATGCCGATAGCTTCTCACGTCGAGACGCACGCCTCATACCTTTTTTGCGCCGACATCACCGAGCTCGGGACTTACGCCGGATCGCATCCGAACAGAATCAGATGGTCGCACCCCAACGAGCCAGAGGACTGGGCGACGGCAGACTTTATCGACATCGATAATGGTGGCGGTCGGATCACGGCAATTCAGTCGTTTCGCGATCACCTGCTGATCTTCAAGACGGAATCAGTTTGGGCGTTGTATGGCTACGACCTGGCTTCGTGGCAACTTGTTGAGGTTTCTCGAGCGCTAGGCGCACCCACGAAGACGGCGATCGGAAGATCCGAGAGCTCGGTGTTCTTCTTCTCCGGCACGTCAGGTAGCGGCGTCTACGTCTATGACGGGTCGACCGCCACCAAGATCTCTTCGAACCTCGACCCGGCGATGTCGGCAATCGGGAACCAAGACAACATTTGGCTGGGATGGGTCGGCAATCGGCTTTGGGTTTCCACCGAATGGCTCCCCGCCGAGAGTGTCGACACAAGGACCGGAGCTTTCGTCTGGGATCCGAGCATGGGAGGGAAGTTCGGGTCTTGGGTGTTTCATGTCCCGGCGGTAGGTTCGTTCCGCTCAATTGTGGAGCGCTCTGACACCAACGGCGCCTACCCACTTATTGCCTTGTATGCACCTGGCGAGGCTTCGTGCCTCGTTAGCGTGCCGAGCAGATATGGCGACATTGCCTCTTCGAAGGATCAGGTGTTGGTGTCTCCGGCTGCGAGTACGGCGTTCGCATGTAGCTACACAACCGGGTGGCTCACGATGGGCTGGCCCGACCGCCTCAAGTCGTGGTTGCGACCTCGGTTTGTTTCCCGTCGCAATGTTTCAGGTTCAGCCGTAACGCTTCGGATGGACGTGTTCAAGGACTACGACGAATCGAATGCTGCACGAAGCGCAAGCGCTAGCATTTTGCCAACTTCCAACAGTATTACATGGAGGGCACTGGGCTACTCCGACCCGCTTCCGAACGGCTTCGATTTCAAGGAGGACGGGGCTGCTGAGGCCGACGGGAAGGGCGCAGATTTCTCGTCGGGTCAGGTTGGCAGCGTTATCCGACGGGCGGTCACGGGGTTCGGTACTGCTCGAGCGATTCGAATTACCATTTCGAACGGCCAGGACATACTGACGGACACCGACGCAGGTGAGCCATGGGCCATCGATGCCATATTCTTGAAAATCCGATACCGCAAGTTCACGACATAGGAGCCACCAATGGCACACATGGACACCCTTCGCCGAATTGAAAACAACACTCCAGGCACGGCAACAAACATCGACTGGAACTACCAGACCATCGAGGCGTTTGTCGACGGTGAGCTGATCGACCGCGACGGTGGCGTAGCGATGCGCTCCCCGCTTGCTGGCGTGGACGCCACCAACGCTAACGAGTATGCAACCTTGGGCCAGGTCTCGGCACTGTTCTTCCCTGGCTTCATAATCGATTACGCCGGCGCCACAGCGCCGACAGGGTGGGCTCTTTGCGACGGGGCGCAATGGTCGGCAACCGACCCCACCTACTTGCCGCTGTTTAACGTGATTGGCTACACGTTCGGCAGTCCCGGCGGCGGGAACTTCAACCTTCCCGACTTGCGTGATAAGTCTTCTGTCGGAGTGAGCACGACAAAGGCTCTAGGATCGGCGGGTGGCAGTACAGATGTAAGGGAACACCTACACGAAGTTCCTTTACACAACCACACGCTGAACGCTCATACGCACACGATTGGTGGGCACACGCACGTAACGGACATCAACCACGATCACGGGTCTTTTAGCACGGCATCTGGCGGGGCGCACAATCACACTGGGCTTTCTGCTCCAAGTGTGGGAACCTACGGCGTGTTTGGGCTTGGCGACTCAGGGACGCAATATCAAACAATTGCTATTGGCTCAGGACTTACAAACCTTCTTGTTGGTTCCAGTGGCTCCGATCACGCTCACACTGGCACTATCGGTCCACTCGGCCTAGATGACACAACGACA
>CAXBOF010000016.1:0-12554 GCA_963977205.1 uncultured Phycisphaera sp.
CGCCAATGCGCTGGTGATCCGTGCCGATCTCGCACAGCTTGAACGCATCGATCAGCTCGTGTCCCAGCTCGACGATGCGGCGGTGCTATCGAGCAGGCAGCTCCGCCGCATCAGTGTCGATCCGTCCCGCATGAACGCGAGTGAGCTCGCCGAGATTCTGCGTGGCATGATCCAGGAGAAGTCCGGGGCCAGTGTCGAGGTGCTCGATGCGACCAAGCTGGGCAAGCCTGAATCAAGTGAAGCCCCCGAGCGGGGAGCATGGCTCAATCGAAGTTCGGGGCATCCGCTCCAGATCATGAGCGAGGCTGTGTGTTCGCTCGTTCAGACGCAGGATCTCGCTGCTGTATTCGTTCAGCCCGAAGCCGATCAGCCGGCGCCCAAACCCGACAAGCCAGCGGCTCAGAGCACCCCCGAGCAAGCCGAGATTCAAACGCCCTCGGCTCAGGACGAGCCCGAAGTTGTGATCACGGTTGATCCGTCGACGAACTCGCTCATCGTGACGGGCTCGACACTGATGACCCAGCGCATCGCGGATCTTGCGGCTGAGATCGAACGGATGGCCCCTGTTCAGCCGACGCGGGCCCGCATCGTGCGGCTGCCCGATGGGGTCGACCCCAACGCGGTGTACTCGGTCCTGGCCAGGACGGTTCAGCAGATCGGTATCCGAAACGATCGAAACCCCGGCGGCTTCACGGGCCGCGTCGCAGCGGTCCCGGATGTTGCCGGCAGCAGCGTTATTGTTTGGGCAAACGACACCGATTTCGCCTCCGTTGGCCCGCTCATCGCCGCGATGGCTGAGCCCGCCTCGGTCGAGTCGCGCGTTGTCAAGGTGTACCCGCTCAGTTCGGTCCGCTCGAACCGAGCCGTACCCGCGGTGCGAGACTTTATCTCACCGGCGCCCAGCGGCAGGCAGGCGCGGCGGATCAGGTCGGCCTCGATCGAAATCGAAGGCGAAGGCGGACAAACCATTACCGCCGAGCTTGACGCTTCACAGATCAGTATCTCGGCTGGCCCGGGCGATCGTTCGATCGTCGTCTCGGCCCCCGGCTCGGCACTGCCCGCGATCGATCGATTCATTGCGCTGATCGACCAGACGCCCGTCGAAGCGCACATGGGTATCCGCAGGTACGTGCTCGATTCGGCCGATGCCCCGAGCCTGGCGCGGTCGCTCACGCAGCTCTTCAACGCCCAACGCCAGATGAACCAGGATCTCCCCCGCCCGGCGATCATCGCCGATACGCGGAGCAACACGCTGCTCGTTACCGCGACCACTGCCCAGCATGAAGAGATCGATCTGATCCTGCCTACGCTGGACGTTGCGACCGGTTCCGAGACCGAAGTGCTCGAGATCTTCCGGCTGACTCAGAACCGCCCTTCTTCCGTTCGTCGGACGCTCAACGATCTGATGCTCTCTGATGATCCGGTTCTTCGCAATGCCGTGCGGATCAGTGCTGATGACACCGTCGGCGTACTCATGGTCCGGGCGCCCGAAGAACAACTCGCCGAGATCCGCACAGTCATCGCGGATCTCGATACCGCAAGCGCCCAGGATCTCCCGGTCCACACACTCACGGTTGAGCGGGCCGATGCCTCGCAGGTCGCGGCCGCGGTGACGCGGTTCTTTGCCGACCGCGATCGCGCATCGAATCGAACGGGTGCGAGGGCTGCGCCCAGTGTCGCGATCACCGCCGACAGCCGCAGCGGCTCGATCATTGTCGCAGCAAGCGACGAAGACTTTGAAGAGATCAAGTCGCTCGTGGAGACCTTCGATGGTTCTCCCGAAGCCAAGGACTTTCTCTACCGCGTTTTCCGACTGGAGCACGCGCGGGCTTCAGATTTGGGCAGCATTGTGCAGAGTATCTCGTGGGAACTCCAGTACGAGCGGATGTTCGGCAACAACCAGCCCGAGGGGAATCAGAATCTTCTATATGTCGAGGCCAATGACCGCTTGAACGCGATCGTGGTGCTCGGCTCGCCCGACCGGATGGAAACCATCGAACGCGTCATCGCCGAACTCGATGTGCCCACCGGCGAGATGGGCGAGATGATGCTCAAGGCGATCGTTCTTCAGAAGTCCGATGCCAACGCTGTTGCCCGTGTTATCCGTGAATCGACAGCGACGCCCGGCTGGCGGATCTGGCAGGGACGCGACCCCGAGGCAGTGGTCGCCGAGGTCGATCGGACCCGCAACGCGGTGCTGCTGATCGGCAAACGCGACAGGGTCGAACTCGCGATCGGCTTTGTCGAAGAGATCGAACGGGCCGGCGGCGAGGGCGGCGACAAAGTGAGCACGATCCGACTCGAGCACGCCAGCGCGGATCGCGCTGCCAATTCGATCAACAGGTTCTTCAACTCGCGGGCACGCGCCCAGGGCATCGCGACCACCGGCGTCACGGTTGTTGGCTCGACTGATGGGAACGTGATCGTCGTCGCTGCCAACGAGGCCGACACTGAACTCGTGAATCAGCTTGTGAGCGATATCGATCAGCCTCAGATGGGCGGAGATCGGGAGATCCAGGTTTACACGCTCCGCAACGCCAACGTTTCCGAGACTTCCCGCACGGTGACATCGATGTTCCCCTCGCAAAGAGGTCGCGACGAGGACCGCGTCATCGTGACGCCCCAGACCCAAACACGGTCGCTCATCATCTCGGCGCCTACCAAGCTCCATGAACCTATCGCTCAGCTCATTTCTGAACTCGACAGCCCGCCAACCGATGAAGATGCTCGCATGGTCACGGTCACACTCGAGACGGCTCTCGCCTCTGATGTGGCTCGCTCACTTCGCGAAGCGCTCCCCGAGAGTGTCCAGGTGAAAGTCACACCGGTCGAGCGGAGCAACTCGCTGCTGCTCACCGGCCCAGACGAAGCGATTCAGCTGGTGCTGCAACGCATCGAGGAGCTCGACTCCGAACCTGCGCGGAATTTCATGGAGTTCCGAAGAATTCGTATCGAGCACGCGGACGCCTTCGATGTCGCAAGCACGCTCCGAACGATCACCCGCGCCCGCCCGGCCGGTCCAGGCGGCGCCAGACCGGGCGTCGATTACAACTCCGACGAGAACACCGTTGTCCTGAGCGCCTTTGCAGACGAACTCGACGAATTGCTCGGCATTATCGGGCAGCTCGACGTGCCGCGCGATACCGAACGCAAGACCGAATTTGTCCCGCTGGAGTTTGCCAACGCGACCCAGATCGCCGAGGCGCTCGACACATTCTTTGGGCCGTACGCCATCGCGGCCAAGACGCCCGGCGCGCGACGGGTTTCGATTGTCCCGGACGCGGCTTCCAACTCGCTGGTCATCAGCGCCGACAAGAGCGAGTGGGAGAGCATCATGAAGCTCCTGGCCACGCTCGACAACGAGAAGTACGACACCTCGCGCCAGCTCGCAGTGATTAAGCTCGAGTACGCCGACGCCAGCAGCGTGGCCGGTGCACTCGATGAAGGATTCCGCGCGACCGTAGATGCGCAGCTCCGCCGCGATCAGGCGCGGCAGCAGAACCGCCAACAGAACGGCAGGGATGGCAACCAAACCAACACGCCCTCTGTACTGATCCGTGCCGAGGACCTGCCGACCGTTTCAGCAGAGGCCGAGACGAATTCGTTGGTGATCTTCGCGTCGCGAAAGGATCTCGACCGCATCCGGAGCATCGTCGAGCAGATCGACCGCGCTGAGTTCGCCGAGTACCCGCAGGCCCGTATCATCCCGGTCACGCAGGGTCGGCCGAGCCAGATCGCTGTCGCGGTGCGAGAGCTGTATGGGCGTCAGTCGCAGGGTGGACAGGGCAAACGCTCGGTGCTCGTCTTTGGCGACGATTCCAGCGGCACACTCATCGTTCGCGCTGACGACCGCACGTTTGTACAGATCGAAACGCTCACACAGGCTGTGCAGGAGCAGAGCGATAGGCGGGGCGTCAAAGTCCGCGTGCTCGCACTCGAGAACGCGCCGGCAACGCGCATCCGTACCGCGCTGCTCGAAGCATTCCAGCGGACCGCAGAGAGTCGCGGCGAATCGCTCTCGATCCAGGCCGACCGCACACGCAACGCGCTGGTCATCGCCAGCACCGAAGAGCTCTACGACGAGATCGCACAGACAGCCCGCGAGCTCGACGGCACACTGGAAGAGCAGCCTGAGGGCAATCAGAACGATCTGCCCGGTGTGTTTGGTGGTATCACGATCGTCGATATCCAGAACAACGATCCGGCGAGCATCATCCATTTGCTCGTTGAACTCGGCGTAACCCGGCCGGTGTCGCCCGACCAAGTGAGCATCGTGGCCGATCCGGTGCAGCTCAGCCGTCTGTCCTCTCGCCGCGCGATCGCGATATCGGGTAACCCGGCCGACGTTGAAGCCGTGTCTCGACTGATCCCTTCTCTCGACCGAGAGGCGATCGAACCCTCGCAGGCGGCCGCGATCATCCCGCTGGATATTGCAGACGCCAACGCTGTTGTGACCACGCTCCGCAATATGCTCACACCCGCGACGGGTGCCGCCGGCTCGTCGCCCGCAAAGGCTGCCGCAGAGCACCTGCGTCGGCTCAGTGTCGCCAACGGTGCCGACGAACCGCTCGAGCTTGATCTGGCCGCGCCGCTCCGCATCATGGCGGACACGACCACAAACTCCGTTATCGTCGCTTCAACGGAATCCAACGTAAAGGGTATTCGAGAGCTGGCCGCGATGATGGACCGGCTGCCAGTCGGTGAGGCTGTTGTGATTCGGGTGTTCCCGCTCAACAGCGCCTCGGCCGATCGCGTGCGCACGATCATCGACGAGCTCTTCCGCAAAGGTGCGCAGCTCGGCAACGTCGCGGGCACGAACAGGCGCACCCAGCCCAGTACTACCACGGGGCAGGCGCTCCTCAACGAGCTGGCGATGAGCGTCGATGAGCGGAGCAATTCGCTGATCGTTGCGGGCAAAGAAGAATCCGTCGCCCTTGTCGAGGTGCTTATCAGTGATCTCGATGGCGAGCAATCATCGAGCTGGGTCGAACCCACGCTCGTCATGCTCGAGCACGCCGCCCCGCGTGAACTGGCTGATCGCCTGAACGCAGTTCTTGTGCGGGGTCTGACTGAGACTCCCGAGTCCGAGGCCCTTCGCAGGCAGGCGGGTCGGATCAGGCTTGCGACGATGGGCGCCGAAGGCCAGGTTGTGCGCGACGCGGATCTCTTTACCGCCGCCGGCACCCTGATCATCGAACCAGAGCCCAATCTTCGGGCGCTGCTCGTCCTGGGAAGCCCGGCCAATGTCGAGGTAGTCCGCGGGCTCGCGTCGATGATGGACGTCGAGGCCGCGGCCGCATCCAATCGCGTGCGGCTGTTCCCGCTCGAGCACGCGGCCGCCGACCGCATCTTTGGAATCGTGACTGATCTGTTCAACGAGCGTTCGCGTCAGCCGTCATTCCGCGAGGAAGACCGCATCGTGGCCGCCGTCGATGCGCGCACCAACACCCTCATCGTTTCGACAAGCCCCGAGAGCTTCGAGGTCCTCGACGCTCTGCTCGGCTCGCTCGACTCGGCGGACCCCAATTACGCGGTCGGTCTGCACGTTGTGCCGGTGCAGGGCGGCGATGCGATCCAGCTGGCTCCCAAGATCGAGCGTCTCATGCGTGAGCGCATCACCGCGGCCCAGCGATCGGGCAGTGTTTCCTCGCCCATGGATTCCTTCTCCATCGAGCCAGAGGCCGCGACGAACAGCCTGATCATCGCTGCCAGCGACGAGAATCTACTGCTCGTCAAAGAATTGCTCGGTGCACTGACGGGCGAGGAGACGCAAGCGCTTGCTCGGGGTTCGACCGTCGAGGTCATCACGCTCACAAGCACGCGTCCGTCGGACGCCGCCCAGGCTGTCACCGAGTTTTATGTGAATCCCGAGAACCAGCGCCGCGGCCCGGGCTCGGTGGGGGTGATCGCCAACGAGCGTCTCAACGCTCTGGTTGTTCGTGGCACGCCAGATGACATCGAGGCCGTCCGCGAACTCGTCGGCCGCATCGATACTGCAAGCCCGCTGGCGGTGCAGAATGTTCGCCGGATCGAGCTCAAAACCGCCAACGCGTACGAAGTCGTGCAGCTTCTCGACGAGGTGCTCTCAGGCCGGGCGATCTCAGGTGGGCGGACCCGCACGGGCCAGGCGGTCAAGCTCCGCTTCTACCGCCAGAAGCTGATCGAAGATCTCGAAAGCACTGATCAGTACACCGAGACCGAGATCGACGCCGTTGTCCGCGAGCAGGTCGCGCTCACTCCTGAGCTGCGCACAAATTCAGTCCTCGTCTCTGCCCCGCCGGAGGTGATGGCGTTCATTGAATCGATGATCGCCGACCTTGACACGACCGATGCCGGGACGCGCAAGATCGAGAACTTCCGGCTCGTCAACGCGGACGCCCGGGCGATGGCCGATGTCCTGCGTAATCTCTTCAGCTTGCGTCAGAGTGGCAGCAACAGCCTTTTCCTGGTGCCAACAACCGGGCTCGATCCTGTTCCTCTTCAAGATGAACTGATCCCGGAGAAATTCACTACACAATCACTCACGCCCGTGCCCGATGATCGCCAGCAACTCGCGATCACCATCGATGCTCGCACGAACACACTCATTGTCTCAGCCACCGAGGAGTATCTCGAACTCGTGCGTGATGTTGTTGAAGAACTCGATTCGATCATCGCGACCGAACGCGAGCAGATTGTCTTCGATCTTCAGTATGCCCAGGCCGAGACGGTTCAGAACACCCTCCAGCAGTACTTCCAGTCCGAGGCCGCGCGAATCCGCGATGTGCTCTCGCCTGCACAGGGCGGCTCGCTCACCCGGCAACTCGAACAGGAAGTCACCGTCGTCGGCGACCCAAAGAGCCAGAAGGTTCTGATCTCGGCATCACCACGGTATATCGATACCGTCCGCTCGATTGTCCGTGAGCTCGACGCGGCCCCGCCGCAGGTCATCATCCAAGTCCTCTTGGCAGAGGTCACGCTCGACGATACCGATCAGTGGGGGATCTCGGCGGATGCCTTTGATGTTGGCGGCGACAACTACGACGTCGGGTTCCTCGGGGCCGGTGCTTCGCTGGCGACCGCGCTTGGCGTCCCGAATCTCTCTGTGTCTTCGACCGATTTCAGCCTGCTCGTCCGGGCGCTCCAGGCGCAGGGCAAGCTCGAGATTCTCTCCAATCCGCGTCTGACCGTGAACAACAACGAGTCGGCTTCGATTCAGGTCGGTGAGAATGTGGCTCTGCCCGACGAGGTCGAAACGCTGACCGACGGCCGGACCCGCGCCAGCATCCGGCGAGAGGATGTGGGTGTGCTGCTTTCCGTGACTCCGTCCATCAGCTCCGACGGCTTTGTCCGCCTCGATATCCAGCCCGAGATCTCGGTTGTCAGCGAACGCACGACGCAGATCTCCGAAGACTTTGAAGCTCCCATCATCAGCACACGGAAGGTCGATACAACCGTGACCGTTCGTGACGGACAGACAATCGTCATCGGAGGACTGATCCAGACCACGCAGGAAGACCGCAGAACCAAGGTGCCGTTCCTGGGCGATATCCCGTTCATCGGGATTCCATTCCGCAGTCACGACATCAAAAATGTACGAACAGAACTGCTCGTGATCCTCACGCCTCAGGTTGTCGCTGGGGGCCTCGACGGTGATTCGCATCTTCTCGACATCGACGCCGAACGAACTATCCGGGATTACAGCGACCCGCAGGGGCTCTACCAGCTTCTCGAGAAGCACCGGCCGGCTCAAGAGCAGCTCCCGCATACGATGCCGATCGATGCAAGTAAATCCGACGCCGACGCCAGAATTGAAACTCAGCCCAGCGAGTAAAGATAACGAATGCTGCGAAACCGATTCGGAACCGCTCTCATCTGCCTGGCGCTGTCGGCAGTCTGCGCAGGCTGCGTCGTCGACGGCCCCCAGCCTCGCCGCAAACCGCACATCGGTCCTCAGCCCCGTGACGCCCAGGCAGATGTGCTTCTTCTCAACATCGGGCCGCCCACCGATAACGACGGCGACACGATCCCCGATACATTCGTCTCGAGCGTTCATATCTTCGATTCGCGGTATCAGCTTCCCGTGCGTGTTGACGGGACGATGACCTTCAATCTCTTCGCGCAAGGCAGTGAAGTGCCGATCCATTCGTGGAAATTCACGGGCCGCGAACTCCAGCAGCAGGTCCTCCTGGCCCAGGTTGGGCCGGTGCACCGTTTTCGGCTGACAGTACCCATCGATTCCGAGCCCGTGCGTGAGAAGTACGTCACGGTTCAGTGTCTGTTCGTAGCGCCCGATGGCAAGCAGACTCAGGCCTGGCACAAGGATCTCCCTTGGCTGTCATTTGGCCGCTGAGTCTTCATGCCGTCTTAATAGTTTCTTGGCAATCCCATGCCAAGGCTTCTGCGCAGGAAAGACTGCAAAGGAGTTATGCCATGCTCAAGAGAGTTATGCTCGGTGTCGCGGCCCTCGGTCTGTTGACCGGTACTTCCGCTGCTCAGGACAACGCAAACCCCCTCGATGAGGCTCTGCCAAACTACGAGTCCACGCAGGGCGTCACGGGCTCCATCAAGAGCATGGGCTCCGACACGATGAACAACATCATGACGCTTTGGGGTGAGCTCTTCATGAAGGCGTACCCCGGCGTCTCGGTCGAGGTGATCGGCAAGGGCTCCTCGACCGCCCCGCCCGCGCTCACCGAGGGTCAGGCCCAGTTCGGCCCAATGAGCCGTGAGATGAAGGCCGCCGAGGTGGACCGTTTCGAAGAGGTCCACGGCTACAAGCCCATGCTTTTGCGCACGGGCATTGATTGTCTTGCCGTCTTCGTTCACAAGGACTGCCCGCTTGAATCGCTCTCGCTTGATCAGGTCACCGAGATCTTCTCGGTCAAAGGCACCGACATGACTTGGGGTGATCTGGGTGTGAAGGATTCCAGCTGGCGCCACCAGCCTGTCACGCTCTACGGCCGAAACTCGGCGTCGGGCACCTACGGCTACTTCAAGCAGGTCGCACTGGGCGGCAACGACTTCAAAGACACTGTCAAAGAACAGCCGGGCTCATCGGCTGTCGTGCAGGCGGTCGCCACCGACCCCTACGCGATGGGTTACTCGGGCATCGGGTACGCCACGCAGGATGTCAAGGCTCTTGCTCTCTCCGAGGCCACCGGCGACGAAGCGTTCTCGCCTGATCTTGAGCACGCGTATTCTGGCGAGTACCCGCTGGCGCGCTTCCTGCTCGTCTACATCAATAACAACCCCGGACGTGAGCTCGAACCCCTCCGTGCCGAGTTCATCAAGCTTATATTCTCACGCCAAGGTCAGGAGGCGGTGCTGAAGGACGGCTACTTCCCACTGCCTGCGAGCATGGCTTCCGAGGAATTGGGCAACGTTGGTCTCTGAGATTGCAGTCGTGGGAGTGTGACGGTTTGCCCAACTCGCAAGAGCTACCCGATCGCACGCTCCCGGACCGGTTCCGTCCACGCCGCCGCGTGCTGCTGATCGACCAGATCGCCGAGAGTGTGATCACCCTGGGCGGGCTGGGTGTGATCGCTGCGGTGCTGGGGATCATCGCGTATCTCGCGTGGGTTGTGTATCCGCTCACGCAGCCCGGGCACGTTGCGCCAGCAGGTAGTCTCGCCTTCGGAGCAGATTCGTCCGTTGCAATGGTGGACGAGTACGAAAGACTCGTCGCTCTTGCCGGGAGCAACGGCGTGCTCCGCGCCGTTTCGATACAAACAGGCGATGTGCTGCCCGAGTCGATCGAACTCGGCGAGATCCATCTTTCTTCGTATTCATCAAGCTCGGGCCTGCTCGTACTTGCCCGAGATGATGCCTCCATCGACCTGGGAACACTCGGCTTTGAATCCAAGGTGCTGCGGCGCAAAGACCTTCCGTCCGAGACGCCCGAGTTGGCAATCGATCAGATCGCCACGCTGCCAGGCAGCATCGTCGAACGCACCGGCGAAGACCAATTCCGCCAAGTCTGGGCGATTTATGAAGAGGCGGGCCGGATTGAGCCGCCCGAGTCGGGCTCGCCCGTAGTCGCTCTGGACGGCGAAATATTCGGGCGGGACAAGGTGGCTGCGGTCGTGCGGGCCGACGGCTCGGGCAGTGTGATGACAGTCACGACACGTCGATCGCTCGTCGGCGGGACGAGCTCGGCCAAAGTCCGCACGCTTCCGATCGAGATCCGTCCAAACACGGCATTACCAAGCAGTGTGGTTTTGCTTGACGATGGCAACGAACTGGTATTCGTCGGTGCCAACGGCAACGCAGACCGCTACACCAAAGGCTCGGCCGCGTACACATTCTCGGAAACCACGAGTCTTGTTGAAGCCGATCAGAACATCACAGCGGTGTCGCCCCTGCTCGGCCGCAACACGATCCTTATCGGGACCGATGACGGGCACGTCCTGACGTGGATGCTGACACGCGCCGATCCCGAATCGGATGTCGCACGATCACTGGTGCGTGTCAAGGAATTCCGGATTGCGGATCAACCTGTGACACGCATCGCCACGAGCCAACGTGATCGGACATTCATCGCGGCCGACGCGGCTGGCGAAATCCGCCTCTGGCACGCCACCTCCGGCAAACTCGTCGGCAAAGCCAATGGCAGCGCATCGCTAAAGAGCGTGCTCATCTCGCCCAAACTCGACGGCTTCTACGCGATCGGCCAAGACGCAATATCGGCTTGGGATCTTGAGCCCGGGCATCCGACCGTCACGCTGCGATCGCTCTTCCTGCCCGTCTGGTACGAGGGCGATCAGGCGCCCAGTCTTGTCTATCAGTCGACCGCTGCGGACGATTCCGCCGAGCCCAAGCTCAGCATCACACCGCTGATCTTCGGCACGCTCAAGGCGACGGTGTTTGCGATGATCTTTGCCATACCGATCGCCGTGATGGCCGCGATCTACTCGAGCGAATTCCTGCCCAAACGCATCCGCTCGCGGGTCAAGCCGACGGTCGAGATGATGGCGTCACTGCCTTCGGTTGTTCTTGGTTTCATCGCGGCCATGGTGCTGGCGCCGTTCGTGCGTGACCACCTCTCAGCCGTGCTCATCGGGCTTGTCGTGGTCCCGGTCGCGATCCTCGTCGCCTCCTCGCTCTGGCCCATGCTCCCGGGCACACTCGCCTGGCGCTTGCCGCAATGGGTTCAGCTGAGTTTCATCGGACTGGCGTGCCTGCTCGGCGTGTTGCTTTCTACGGTTGCCGGGCCGATGGCGGACCGAGCGCTCTTTGGTATCAGTCAAGACGAGAAGGCGGTTCTGGCCGGCCAGGTCGTCGCTGTCGAACAAGTCCCCAAGTGGGCCGAGGGCAAGAAGCGCTTCACGCTGAGCGAGCGCAACCGCCTGAGATCTTCAGGGCTATATGTCCTTGACGACGAGATCGTTCGTCCCGCTGCGGACACAGCCGGGCTTGCCGTGCCCAGTGAACGCTCGCCACTCAAGGTGTGGCTGACTGGCATGGTCGGCTCGTCTCTGTGTAGCCCTCGGCTGGGATGCCCGTGAATCCGTGCTCGGAACTTTCACCCAGCGCAACACGTTCGTTGTCGGCATCATCATGGGCTTTGCGATCATCCCGATTATCTTCACGCTCAGCGACGATGCGATGCAGAGTGTGCCAAACTCACTCCGGGCCGCGAGTCTCGGAGCCGGTGCCACGCAGTGGCAGACCACGATGCGGATCGTGCTGCCCGTTGCCGCCAGCGGAATCTTCTCGGCGGTCATGATCGGGCTCGGTCGGGCCGCGGGCGAAACCATGATCGTGCTCATGGCAACGGGCAATACGCCCGTGATGGATTGGAATATCTTCGGCGGCCTGCGAACGCTGTCGGCGAACATCGCCGTCGAACTCCCTGAGGCCGATCGCGGCGGGACGCACTACCGAGTGCTCTTCCTTTGCGGCGCGGTGCTCTTTGCCATTACATTCGTCGTCAACACCTCGGCCGAGGTCGTCCGTCAGCACTTCCGCAAGCGGAGCGCGATGCTTTGAGCCATTCCAAGACGCATCCAGCCGGCTTCCAGCCCACGCCACTGCGTGCGCGTGGCACCGCGGGGACTTGGCTGACGGGCATGGCTCTGATCGTCTGCGTGGTCATGATCCTGAGCTTGCTCGGGCTCATCGTCGTCAGCGGGTCGCGGACGTTCTGGCAGAAACCGCTCGAGAAGGTCACACTCGAATCCGGTGAGTCATTCCTCGGTATGCGTTTCCGCACCGAGCAGAACCCCGAGATGGGCCAGCGCACGCTCTACCGCGTGGGCAACCGCGATCTTGGTCAGCAGCCCTTCCGCTGGGTGGATGTGAATGACATCACCCAGCAATCGAACCCCGACGCGGCGGTGTTGGTTGAGCGGTACGAGTGGGGCATCTGGCTGGGTGTGCCATCCAAACTCATCGAGATCGATGCAAAAGGCGAGCGTGTGGTCGTCGCTGAGGGCGCACAGGATGTGCTTGACCAGCTCCCCGCGTATCTCGAAGAGGCCCGCCAGCGTCACGAACAGGCCGACGAGATCCGCAGCGAAGCTATCGCAAAGCTCAATCACAAACTCGAGAAACTCCGCCTGGCCCAGCTCAAC
>CAXBOF010000017.1:0-12377 GCA_963977205.1 uncultured Phycisphaera sp.
AGCAACCCGGTTGTCATCATGGCCGACGAGCCGACGGGCAACCTGGACTCCAAAACGAGCGATCAGATTCTGGACCTGTTTGACGAGCTGCACGACGACGGCAAGACGATCGTGATGGTGACGCACGACGACGAGGTCGCCGAGCGGTGCCAGCGTGTTGTTCGTCTGCGTGACGGCTTGATCGAGACGGACGTGATGAATCCCGAGCGGGTCAGGCCGCGAGCTTCGACGCAACCCGACGCCGAGAGATCGCAAGAGCCGTGACATCGTCGGCCTGGTGGAGCGATCCGCTGGCCTCGTCGAGCTTGCGTTCGAGTTCCTTGAAAGCCGAGGCGAGTGTTTTCTTGCCCTTGTTCTTCCAGCCGGCGATGGCCAGGAGCTGGTCGATGTACGCGGCTGTGCCGGTGTACTTCGTCTTGACGGCGTCGGCCTTCTCGGGGAAGACGAGTTCGAAGCCGTCGGAGTAGAGCAGGAGCGTCTCGCCCGGGCGGAGCTGGACTGTCTCTTCCGGAAAGTGCGCGTCGTGGAAGACGCCCAGCAGCGGGCCGCCGGCCTCGATCTCGTAGTTGCCCTCTTCACTGATGCGGATCGGGGAGGGGTGCCCGGCGTTTGCGATCTGGAGGTAACCGGTCTCGGTATCGAGGATGCCGTAGACCGCGGTGGCAAAGCGTGGGGTGCCGTCGCTGACATCGCAGAGGTCGTCGTTGAGTCTTGCCAGCGCATCGCTCGGTGTGATGAGCCTGCCGTCGCTGACCCCGCCGCGCATCGGCAGCGACTGACTGATGATCATTGTGAGAAGCGCCGCGGGGACGCCGTGCCCGATGGCGTCGGCGATAAAGAACCCGACGCGTTTGTCGTCGATTTTCTGGATGTTGTAGATGTCGCCGCTGACGTAGCCCGCGGGCCGGTAGAGCACGCCGAAGTCGTGTCCTTCAACGATGGGCATCTCGCTTGGGATGAGTTCGCGCTGGATGTTGGCCGCCAGTGAGAGTTCCTGGCTCATGCGTTCCATCTGCTCGCGCACGCCGCCGGAGGACCGGATGCTGATGCTCAAGTCGCGTGAGAGGTCGTTGATGGTTTCCTGTCGCGAGGAGAGCGCGTGGAGCTTGGCGACGAGGACATCGTCGGAGATGGTGCTCGAGGCCGTCAGCACGCCTCCGGTGGCGATGCCCTCGCAGGGCGAATCCTCGGGCAGGATCAGGACCGCCGAGATGCGGGCGGCCCGGAGCAGGTCGATGGTTTTGTAGATCGCCGGCGCAGGCGTCGAGTGGGGGACCCCGATGACGAGGACAGCCCCGTCATCGATGGCGATCTCGCCGCCGGCCTGGGTCAGGATGGACTCGTCGATCGGCTGGGTCAGGATCTGAGGCCGGGTGCCCTTCTCGGGCCACTGCTTGGTGAGCGTCTCGATGCGGCTCTTGAGAGCGTCGAGCGCGTCGGGCGTGGTGATCAGTCGCAGTCGGTGGTATGACATCGATTCCCCCGGGCGGCGGCATCGGAAGCGCCGCCCGCAGAGGGCATCGTCTTATTTGGCCCGTGCCTTCAGATCCTTGATGCCGTGGATCTTGACGACATCGCCCTCTTCGAGGCCGAGTTTCTCGATCATGCCGCCCTGAAGCTCGATAACCACGTCGCAGGCGTATCGGCTGGAGTATCGCTTCAATCGTTCTTCGTAATCGCTATCGGACTCTGATTCGCCTTGGGGGTCTTCGGGGAGCATCGCGTGGGCAGCGATGACCCGGCCGCCGTTGTCCACGTACACGATGTCGATCGGGATCGGGCAGTCGCGCATGACGAACTTGCGAACGGATGAATTCGTGAAGACGAAGATCATCCCGCCGTCCTCGTCGATGTGTGTGCGTTCGCTGAGTCCCTTGAACCGTGTCTCGTTGTTGAGGGCTGGCTCGAGAAAGTAGCTCTGGGCTTTGCCATCGGGGCCGGGGATATCGACCCGGACGAGGCCGCTGGCAGCCGACGAGCCGCCCGCATCGGAGCAGCTCTGCAATCCGAGCGTGGTGACAGCCGCGACCAGAGTCGCGACAAGAATCAGGGTCAGCGGGACCCGGCGTCCAAGAGCCATCGATCGTCCTCCGGCGTAAAGGTGACGTCTTCCGCAGACATGGTATCGAGCGAGAGGCCCGAAGCGAAATCCGCCGCCGAGAGCGTCTCTGGGTTGCCCGCAAAGCCGCACCACCGGGCGATGAGTGCGATCACGCGTTCGGCGGGGACGCCCTTTTCGCGGTAATGGTCGATCCGCGTGTCGCCGTGACGCTTGGCCAGACGCCGACCGTCGATGCCCCTCACGAGTGGCAGGTGGTAGTAGACCGGGTCCGCCACGATGCCAATCGCCCGCCGGATGAGAGTCTGGCGCGCCGCCGAATCGAGGAGGTCGCAGCCGCGCACGACGTGCGTGATGTTCTGGCGGTCATCATCGACAGTGACGGCGAGCTGGTACGAGGGCTGCCCGCGCTGGGTCCAGAGCGCAAAGTCCCCGACGGATTTGGATGGATAGATTGCTTGTTCGCCCATGAAGCCATCGTTGAAGTGCACCGCTTCGTCGGGGACCACCAAGCGCCAATTGGTTCCGTCGTCGTCAAAGGTTGTCGGCAGCGTCCCCGGGCGCAGGCTTGCGTCGAACCGGATCTCGCCCGAGTCCTCGTGCGGTGCGCCGGCCGCGTCGGCGATTTCTTTCCGCGTGAGCGCGCTTGGAAACACTCGGCCAAGCTCGGCCAGTTTGGTCATGGCTTCGCGGTACGGTGCAAGGTCCGCCGATTGCAGCGGGGCGCACTCGTCCCAGTCCATGCCGAGCCAGGTGAGTGTGTCGATTGTTTGTTCGATGACGCCGGGCTTGATGCGCGGCGTGTCGAGGTCCTCGATGCGGAGCACGATCTTCCAGCCGTTCTGGCGAGCCAGGGCCCAATTGACGAGAAACGTGCGCGCATTGCCCAGATGCAGCGCGCCAGTAGGCGAGGGGGCGAGCCTTGTCGCCAAAGCGGGTGATTCCGGCGGTGTTGGGCCTGTGGGGGGAAGCTGCATCGCCGAAAGACTACACTGGTATCCCTGTCCGATCACGGACGGCCAAACGGAGGGGTTGTGCATTGGACAAGCTCAGCGAGACCGAGATCGAACAGCAGCTCACGAATTCGCCCGAGTGGTCTGTCGTCAACGACGAGATCACCCGCACGTATCTGTTCGACGACTTTCGCGCCTCGATCGCCTTCGTCAACCGCATCGCCGAGTACGCCGAGCGCGAGCAGCACCACCCCGACATCCTCATCCGCTACAACAAGGTCACGCTGACCGTCTCCACGCACGACGCGGGCGGGATCACGCAGAAGGACTTCGACCTGGCAGTGGAATCCGAGAAGCTCGCCAAGGTCTGACGGCTTGAATGTGGGGTGCCACGGCTTGTCCGTCTTCGGCAAGCCGTGCTTGGTGCGACTTGAATCACACGGCTTGCCCTTACGGGTCAAGCCGTGGCACCCGAATCGAAATGCTCAGCGCAATTCAACCGACCAGTACGCGTTGTCGAGGAAATGCTTCCACGATGAGTAGCGGTCGTGCCCCATCCGCATCGAGATGAGCGGGTTGCGTCTCGGCTGCTTGGGCACGGTGATGAGCTTCATGTTCGCCTGCTTGGGTGTGCGGCCGCCCTTCCTGGCGTTGCAGCGGATGCAGGCGCAGACGAGATTCTCCCACGTGTCCTTGCCGCCCTGGCTCTTTGGCATGACGTGGTCGATCGAGAGCTCGCTCGTCGGGAAGTGTGAGCCGCAGTACTGGCAGTGGCTGCGATCACGCGCGAACAGGTTGCGCCGATTGAGCTTGACGTTCTGCGCGGGAAGCCGGTCGTAGCCGAGCAGCCGGATGATCCTGGGCACCGCGATGTCGTAGCGGACCGTGCGCACCCAGTCGTGGTGCTCGCGCTCGACCTCGGCGGCGATCTGGCTCACCTCCGTCCACGACTCGAAGTTGTAGTTCAGGTATGCCCCGTCATCGATGTGGATGACCTCGGCCAGATCGCACGAGAGCAGCCCGAACGCCCGGCGGGCGGGGATGACGCGGATCGCCATGTAGAGCTTGTTGAGGACGAGCACCTTGGCATCGAGCCCAAGGCCGACATCGGCTCCCGCTCCGGAGCCCACCCCGGCACCGACACCTTCGGGAAACGCGTCCCCGTTGCCGGTCTGCTGTGATGTCTTGCCGTGCCCGGCCATACGCGTCCATACCTCTCGGCCGCGGGCAAGGCCGCTGTGCCTGTTCGGTGTTCGCATGTATCCTATCGGATTTTGGGCACCCGATCAATGCGGGCGGTTTGGGGGCGGTATGTCAAGTTCTGGTTCAGACAAGACTTGCGGCTCTGTTGCAGATCGGCGGGTGTCGAGCCGAGAGCTTCAGTCGCATCCGGCGAGTTGAACGCGGCGACCCACGCGGAGAAGTCGGCCGGGCTCAGGATGCCGTCGCCGTTGGTGTCGGCGAGGCATGTGGGTGTGGGGCAGCCGTAACGTGCGAGGAAAGGTGACACGGTCGAACCCACCTCTGCGAGGTAACCACCCACGTAGAGCGTCCCGTCGGGATGCAGGGCGAGGGCTTCAATACGCTCGCGTGATCCGCCCGCGAACTCGTCCCATTGCTGACCATCCCAAACCGCAAGACGGCTGATGGACTTGCCATCGACAGTTTGAAACCAGCCACCGATCAGGAGTCTTTGATCTGGAAGTTCCACCATTGCCTGTATGGTGTTGTCAACGCCGGAGCCCAAGGTGATCCACGACTGGCCGTCCCAGACTGCGACGCCGTGTATGATTCCATTACTGGCAGTTTTGAACGAACCGGTCGCAGCCAGTGATCCATCGTGCCGTATGAGCAGGTGATCGAATTGTCCGAACGGTTGGTCTACGAGCGTGGTCCAAGCCGAGCCATCCCAGACCTCGATGCTTTGGTTTGTTGCGACGAAGAACTTCCCTTCATGGTACCCAATGTCTCTGATCGTGCTGTCAACAGGTGGAGCGATCAGCGTCCATGCGTTGCCATCCAAGCGAATCAACTCGTGTGAGAAGCCGCCATCGTTGAGTGCCCTCATGCGGCCAGCGATCAGTTCGCCTTCTGGCGTCTTTGCCATCGACGAATAGAATTCGCTTTGGGACCCGTAGATAGTCCATTCTGAATCTTCGCGCACTAAGAGACGGCCGCCCGGAACCGGAGTCAGTGCGGCAATGCGGCCTTCATCGAGCAGGAACACTTCGCGAAACCCTGACATGTATGGGGTGGGAATGCCCTGCCATTGATCTCCGTCCCACACAGCCAAGTGACCCGTGTGCTTGCCATCAAGGTTCGTCAAGTCTCCGCTGAGCGCGATCCGCCCCGTGTCATCAATGTCGATGCAGTACACAGTGCCATTGATCTCGTTGTGCGGCAGGCTCCATTTCAAACCGTCCCAGATCATCATGTTCCAAGCCTGCGACTTAGTGTTCGAACGTATAGATCCCCCCGCAACAATCCGACCATCCGGCAAGGACTGGAGGGTGTATGTGCTAATGTCATATTGATGTCGGGCTGTGCTGACCCACGCTTGGCCGGTCCAGATCAAGGGGCCGTATAAATCATTGTCGGTCCCAGCCATGATCATGTCGTTGGCCATGACGATCGAAGTGACGGGAGACAGAATCTCGGAGCGATGGCCGATTGCGTGCCATTTGTGTCCATCCCATCGGGCGACCTTTTCAATTTCGTAATAGCTGTAGTTAGGTATCACTCCAGTGCGAATGAATCGGAAGTCGCCACCAATCACGAGATCTCCGTTTGGAAGCGAGGCCATACACGCAACACGTCCAGTGGGCGTGGCGATTGATTCCCATTCAGATCCATTCCATTCAGCGACAATTCCGTGCCCGCCGACGTACAGTTGTCCGCCCGGGGCCACGTGCAATGAATATGGCATGATCGGATAATCAGGCAGTGTCATCGCCCTCCATGTTGAGCCGTCCCATCGGGCGGTATCTTGCGGTCCGAGTGTGCCAACCTGTGACATAATTCCTGCGACAACGATCCCATTCCCCGGGGAATCGACGATGTCGACGATCTCGCCGGAGATGCCGGTGCCAAGTTCGCTCCATTGATGCCCGTCCCAAGTTGCGATACCACGGATGTCTTCGCTGCCAATCGAGGTGAAACCTCCGCCGATGATCAACTTGTTGGACTCAGACACAGCGACTGCATTGACAACCGCGTTGATATGATTGCCGAAACCCTGCCAGGAGCCGTCGGCCGGGTTGTAGAGTGCGAGGTAGTGGGACTTGAGATCGCCGGCGTACTTGAAGTCTCCGCAGACCACAACAAGCGGTTGCGCGGGACCATCGCCGTCCGGGTCCCAGAGTGTGGAGTCTTTGATCGGTCCGCTGGTTCCCGGAAATCCCGGGGAGGCGAGCCATTCTGGTGATTGACACCCGGTCTGCGAATACGACACACTTGCAAAAAGCAAAGCGGTGAGTCCGAACGTAACGGAAAGTGAACGTCCCATACGAGCTCCTCTGCAGAAAGGCCAGCCCAACGAAGGCGTTTCAACCTACGTGTGTAAGCTCGGTGCGTTCCGCTGAGAATGCTTATATTAACGCAAGGGTTCGTGCCGGAAATGTCGCATCCCGGTGACGAGACACGCGATCCCACGCTCGTTGCAGAGCTTGAACGTGTCATCGTCGCGTTTGGAGCCGCCCGGGTGGACGATGACTTTGACGCCCGCGTCGGCGAGGATTTTGGGGCCGTCGTCGAAGGGGAAGAAGGCGTCGCTGGCGACCGTGGCGCCGCGGGCCAGTTCGCCAGCTTTCTCGCACGCGAGGCGGCAAGAGGTCAGGCGGTCCATCTGCCCGGCGCCCGCCCCGAAGAGTCGCACGCAGCCCGGGCGGTCGGGATCGAGCCCGCCGATGGCGATCGCATTGGATGACAACGCCTGGCCAATCGCTTCCACAACGTGCGCCACGCGCCGATGCTCGGTGCCCGGCTCGTCGCCGGCGGCGAGCTGCCACGCGTTGTGATCGGGTGACAACGCATCGGGTGTCTGCACGAGCGCGCCGCCCGGCAGAAGTCGGATGAGTCTCGTCGGCTGCTTGACGGGTTTGGTGGCAAGCAACCGCAGGTTCTTCCAGCGGTTCGACAGGATCTCGAGCGCGGTCTTCGTGAAGCCGGGCGCCGCGAGCACCTCGAGGAACACGCCCTCTTCGCACAGGCGCTGGGCGGCTTTCTCGTCGATCTCGGCGCTGACGCCCATGATCCCGCCAAAGGCCGCGACCGGATCGCCCGCCATCGCGGCATCGACAGCCGTGAAGACCGAATCGGCGACCGCAGCCCCGCACGGGTTGGCGTGCTTGACCACGACCGAGGCGACTTTGCGGGGCTCAAGCTCGGCGAGTGTGCAGGTCAGCGCCCAAGCCGCGGCCGCGTCGGCGAGGTTGTTGAAGCTCAGTTCCTTGCCGAGCAATTGTGTCGCGTCGAGCACGCCGCCCTCGGCCAGGCCCGAGCGGTAGACCGCGGCATCTTGATGCGGGTTCTCGCCGTAACGCAGCTTGCGGTCACGCTTGAGTGACAGCGTGATCGAACGCGGCATCGGCTCATCGCCAGCGTCGAGATAGGTCGCGATCGTTGCGTCATAGGACGCGGTCCGCTGGAATGCCTTGGCCGCGAGTTGCTGGCGGAGCTTGACCGACGTCTTGCCATCGGCGTTCATGTCTTCGAGCACGCGGTCGTAATCGCCCGGGTCGGTGATGACCGTGACGGCCGCGTGGTTCTTGGCGGCCGAGCGGATCATGGCCGGGCCGCCGATGTCGATCTGCTCGATCGCCTCGTCGCGCGAAACTCCCTCGCGGGCGATGGTCGCTTCGAAGGGGTAGAGGTCGATGACGATGAGATCGATCGGCCTGATGCCGTGCTCGGTCATCTGGGCGGCGTGTTCGTCGTTGTCGCGCACGCCAAGCAGCCCGCCGTGGATGAGCGGGTGGAGCGTCTTGACACGCCCCGAGAGCATCTCGGGAAAGCCTGTGATCTTTTCGACGGGTGTGACGTCCAGGCCCGCATCGCTGAGTGTGCGCGATGTGCCGCCGGTCGAGATGATCTCGTAGCCGCGCTGGGTCAGTGCGGCCGCGAAATCGGCGACGCCGGATTTATCGCTGACGGAGATGAGCGCCAGGGGCTTGGTGTGTGTGGTCATATCAGTTGACGGGTACGAACTTGGCGACGACGCCCTCGCGGCTGGTCAGGTAGATCGGGCCATCGACAAACGGGCTGGTCGTGATGTCGTACACGTTTGAGAGGTCGATCTTGTCGAGCACGACACCGCGCTGGGGCTCGACCGCGACGAGCGACTTGCCATCAAAGACCATCAGGCGGCCGTTGCGAAGTCCGATGACCTCGCCGAACTGGCCCTCGGAAACCCACAGCACCTTGCCGCTCTGCGCATCGAACGCGGTCAGGCCCGTGTCCGAGAGGGAGCAGTAGAGCACACCCTCGTGATAGACGGGGGCTTCGGTGATGGGGCTTGGCGTGAGGTGTCTCCACGCGACGCGGGCGTCGGAGCCTTTGAACGCGTAGAGCGACTGATCGAGGCTGGCAACGAACATGAGTTCGTCGTTGGATGCCAGCGCCGCGCCCGGGCCTTCGAAGATCGAGTTGAGCCCGGTCTGGCTCTTCGTGACTGGATCGACGCAGATCACACGGCCTGTCGTGGTCACGCCGCCGACGATTCCGCCGATCAGGGCGAGATCCTCGTCGAACGTGCCGGGCATGTCGTGGCCCCAGATGCGGATACCCGCGGGGAGGTAGTGCCCCATGACTTCGCCGCCGGCGGTGCCGGTGACGATCTGATCGCCGAGCAGAACGAAATCGGTCGCGACGAGTTTCTCGTAGTTCTGGCGGCCGACGAGTTCGCCCGTGGTGGCGTCGAGTGTGAAGAGCTCGGATTCGCTGGACACAAAGACGAAGTTGTCGCGGCGGTCCATGCCGGTGAATTTGGTGAGATCGCCCGCGGGTTTGTTGGACCAGATGGTCTCGCCCACGCGGTCATCGATGCCCGAGACCGTTCCGCCGGTTTCCTGGAAGACGACGATCTCGCCGTGGGGCTCGCTCCGCAGGGGCTTCTCGTTCTCGAGGATGACCGGGAATGCGTTCCAGTCCCAGCGGTAGCCCATCTTGCGCCAGTCGCTGTGGACGATCGGGAGCCGGCTTGATCGCTCGTCTGCGGTCATGACCTTCGGTTTGGCGCAGCCGCCGAGGGTTGGTGTCAGGGCGAGCAGGGTCCCCAGAAGAACGGCCGGGAGAGCGAGGGATCGGTGTGAACGCATTCAGTGCACCTCTTGGGCGTTTGTGGTCGTCTCTGGCCAGCAAAGCGGGGGCGCTCGGCGTAGGCTGGTTCGGGTCGGCCTCTGGGCCGTGATGGAGTATCGAGCCGGGCCGCCCATTGGTCAAGCCGGGGCGGGGGCGAAGGAGTGCCGCGGCCATGTTCACCGGATTGATCCAAACCGTCGCAGAGGTCGTCGCCGTCGAGCCTCGTGACCCCGAAGGGTCGGGTGTTCGGTTTCGGGTCAAGACCCGCGACTGGGACCACAGGCCCTCGCCGGGCGATTCGATCTGCGTCTCGGGCTGCTGCCTCACACTCGCCGAACCCGCACAAGTTGAGGACGAATCGCTCGTGATGGCCTTCGACGTCATCCCCGAATCCCTGAGCCGAACCAAGCTGGGCTCACTCATCAAGGGCAGCCGGGTCAATATCGAGCCGAGCTGCACGCCCAGCACGCTCCTCGGCGGCCACGTGGTGCAGGGGCATGTCGAGGGGCTGGCCACCATCGAGGCTGTCGAGACCGACCCGGCTTGGGTCGTGACGCTCAGGCCGCCAGCGAGCCTCATGCCCTGCATCACGCCCAAGGGCTCGATCACGATCGATGGCATCAGCCTGACCGTCGCCCACGTCGACCCGGCTGCCGGGACATTCCAGGTCGCGCTCATCCCGACCACGCTCGAAGAAACCACGATCGGTCACTCCAAAGTGGGCGAACTCTGCAATATCGAGACCGACATCATGGCCCGCACGGTTGTGCACTATCTCCGGCATTACGCGCAGGGTGCTGACAAATGAGAGTTCTCGGCATCGATCCCGGCCTGCGACTGACGGGCTTTGGGTGCGTCGAGGGCCCGGAGCGGATCGCGGCCGCGCCCGTCATGGTCGATGCGGGCGTGATCCGGCTTGTCCGGGGTTCGGGGCCGACGCCCGAGATCGCGCCCCGGCTCGTCGAGCTCGAGCGAGATCTTGTGGAGGTGATCGAACGCAACCAGCCCGAACTCATCGCGGTGGAGGCGCTTTTCTCGCACAAGGAGCACCCGTTTACAGCGGTCCTGATGGGGCACGCGCGCGGGGTGATTCTGCTGGTTTCGCGCCGGTTTGGGTGCCCGATCGTGGAGATCCCGCCGGCGGATGTGAAGCGAGCGATCGCGGGCTCCGGGCGAGCGACGAAGGAGCAGATGCAGGCCTCGGTCGCAAGGCTGCTCGGCCTGCCCGAGCCTCCAAAGCCGGCCGACATCGCCGACGCCCTGGCGATCGCGATCGCCTGCCGCCAGCGGGCCCTGCTGCCGGCGGGACTGAGCGCTCTGGGCTGAGAGTTTCAGGGCATACGATCGCCCGATGAGCATCGATGCCAACGACAGCCGGGCGCAGGTCTTGATCGTCGAGGACGAGGAGGCCCACGCCGACGTGATGGCCGACGCCCTGCGAAAGCCCGGGCACGTCTGCACGATTGTCACGAGTGTCGAGGGTGCGATCGAGGAACTCAAAGGCGGCGTCTTTGATGTGGTCGTCACGGACCTCCGCATGCCAAGCTCCGCGGGGACCGCGTTCGAGAATGTGACGGTCGAAGCCGACGGCGCCAACGCGGGGCTGGTCGTCCTCAAAGCGGCTGGGCGGCTCCAGCCCACGATCGAGACGATCATGGTGACGGCCCACGGCGACGTCCCGACGGCCCGCTCGGCGTTCAAAGAGGGCGCATACGACTTCATCGAGAAGCCGCTGGATCTCGAGGTCTTCCGAAATCTGGTGAACAGGGCCGCTCAGACAGTGCTGCTGCGGCACCAGAACTCGGAATTGCGCGACGAGCTGGAGATGGCGGGCTTCGAGGGCCTGATCGCGGTCTCCGAGCCCATGCGCAAGGTGCTGCAGATGGTGCGGACCGTCGCCAAGAGCGACATCCCCGTGCTCATCACGGGCGAGAGCGGGACGGGCAAGGAACTGATCGCAAGAGCGGTCCACCGCAACAGCAACCGAAGCTCGGGGCGCTACGTCACGTTTAATTGTGCCGGTCAGAGCGAGAGCCTGCTCGAGGATCAGCTCTTCGGGCACGTCAAGGGCGCCTACACCGGCGCGGAAAAAGAGCGCGAGGGTGTTTTCGAGTACGCCTCGGGCGGCACGCTCTTTCTCGATGAGATCGGCGACATGCCCGTGGCGATGCAGCCCAAGCTCCTGCGCGTGCTCGAATCGGGCGAGGTGGTGCGCCTCGGCACGAACGATGCGAAGCACGTCGATGTGCGCTTTGTGAGCGCGACCAACCGCGACTTGGCAGAGGTGATCAAGTCGGGCGATTTTCGCGAGGATCTGTACTTCCGCATTAATGCTGCGCGGATCCACTTGCCACCCCTTCGCGAGCGGCGAGAGGACATCCCGCCTTTGGTCGTACACGGCATCAAGAAGTACAGCGAGACGATGGCGCCCGGCGAGCCCGAGCCGACGATCTCGGATGACGCGATGCTCCGCCTGACCTCGTGCGACTGGCCCGGCAACGTGCGCCAACTGCTCAACACGGTCCAGAGCATGGTCGTCATGGGGCTGGCTGACCGCGAGGTGGGCCAGCAGGTCGAGCTGCGGGTCGAGCACCTGCCCGAGGAAGTGCGGCAGAGCGCCTCAGCCGACCTCGACGATGCGCCGGGCGGCGGGTCGCTGGCGGGCACCAGCCTCGACCAGCTCGAGAAACGGGCCATCCGCGAGACCCTCCGCCTGACCGGGGGCAACCGCGAGCAGGCGGCCAAGCTGCTGGGCATCGGCGAGCGCACGCTCTACCGGAAGCTCAAGGAATACGGGCTGCGCTGACCGCTCCCGAAATCACGCCAAGATGGTCGAAATTCTGGCTTTGTCTCATTGAGATTCAGTCTCAATAGCGATATTGTTGCTTGCAGGGCCAGAATGATTCTGGCTCTGCAGGACGACGGAGGCGACAGCCATGCGGATTCCTGCCCTTGCACTCCTCTCAACCTGCATGCTGGGCCAGGCCTCGGCCCAGGGTTTTGTGACGCCCGACGGCTTCGGTTGGTCGCGGGGCGACGCGAATACGAGCTTCTACAGCTGGGATGAC
>CAXBOF010000018.1:0-12331 GCA_963977205.1 uncultured Phycisphaera sp.
CGCCAATCCACACTGCTCTTGTTCCTGCCCGATGGTTTCGGGGGCTTCTGCCACCCTCCGACCTTCCGAGCCCCCGCCGCGTGACGCTTCACACGCCGGAGTCACTCAAATACGCGAAGCCCAGCCAAATGACTGAGCTTCTTCAATCAACCCGCCTTGGCGGTCTTGCTCTTGTACAAACGCGTGGCCGGACGAATCCGAACAAGCGATTTATTCGCACCGGGGACCGGGCCCTTGACGAGCATCAGGTTCCGCTCGGCGTCAATCTTGACAACATCCAGGCTGCGGACCGTCACACGCTCGGCACCCATGTGCCCAGCCATCTTTTTGCCCTTCTTGATCCGACCGCTCTTACCGGCGTTGTTGCCGTGACCGCCGATCGAACCGGGCGAGCGGTGCTTGCGCTCCACACCGTGCGAGGCCTCAAGACCCGCAAAGTTGTGACGCTTCATGCCGCCCTGGAAGCCCTTGCCCTTGCTCACGCCCACAACGTCGACGTACTTGACGTCGGCCATATCAGCAGCGGTCAGGACCTGACCGTGCTCGTAGCTCGCATCACCCTCGGGCGTACGGAATTCGGTGTGGAATCGCTTGGGTGTCGTGCCAGCCTTCGCGTCGTGCCCGATCATCGGGATCGTCGCGTTCCGGGCCGGCTTCTCTTCGAAACCGATCTGAACAGCAGAGTAGCCGTCGCGCTCCGAGGTGCGGAGCTGCGTCACCACGCAGGGACCCAGTTCGATGACGGTCACGGGCACAATGCGGCCGGCCTCGTCATACACACGGGTCATACCCAGTTTTTTGCCCAGCATCGTCGGTGCCATGGCCTGCTGTCCTTCCATACGCGGCCGCAGTCCCTGCGGCCAAACGTCTACCTATGCCTTACTCAGGCCTTGATCTTCACGAACACACCCGCGGGAACAACGAGGCGGTTGAGCGCCTCAACGGTCCGAGCGTTCGGCTCGTAGATATCGATGATCCGCTTGTGGGTGCGGATCTCAAACTGCTCGCGGCTCTTCTTGTTGACGAAGGGGCTGCGAAGCACGGTGTACTTCTCAATACGCGTGGGCAACGGCACGGGGCCGCTGACCTTCGCGTTGGTACGCTTGGCGTGGTCCACGATCTCGCGAGCCGAGGCATCCAGGGCGAGGTGGTCGTAGGCTTCCATTCTGATACGGATTTTGCCGCCGTCCATTGAACGCTCCGCTGACACGCCCTGCACCTGCAGGGCCCTGACTCGCGTGACTTGTCACGCCGACCGGACCGAGCACACACCCGCCGACCATTCGGCGTCCCGCGTGAACTCCCAAAGAAGTGAGTGCCTTCTGCTCAATGTGCAGAGGCTTCACGACCCGTCAAGGCCCCACCGAGGCCTTTACGGACAGCTAGCGTAGGCCCACACCCCGTCCGGTCAACTGTCAGGGGCCATCCGGTCGAAGAAAAACACGGACAATAATGCTGCTCGGGATGACCCCTCACCGGAAAGGCCACCCAAATGAGACTCCGATCCACCCACACCCTCACCATCGCAACCCTCGCACTGACCTGCGGCTTCAGCCTGCCAGCCATTGCTCAGGACGCCCCGGCACCTACCACGCAAACCGCCGCTGCTCAACCGATCGAACTCGCCGAGAAACCGCTCAATTTGCCCGGAATCGGGCTCGAAATCCGGCTCCCGCTCGGCTCCACCGCCACTCAGCAATCCCTAAATCGGGAGGTCTTCGCCGAAATCCTGGGCGAGGATAACCTCTGGCGGATCAAACTCGAGAGCAAGACCAGTTCAAACAAGCATCTCGAGCCCGAGAACGCCGCAAAGCAGATCCGCCAGAACCTCCAGGAGTCTTTCGGTGCCCTCCGTCCGCGTGGGGGCGACGACGACGCAAGCTTCCAGTCGCTCGCTCCCATTCTCGACGACGTCGCCCCCATCAGCTTCTCGGGGGGCTCGGCCTACCGCTTCTTTCTCCGCCAACCGTCGTCCTCCCCTGCCGTCCCCGACACCATCCGGGGCGTCGCCGTCATCGCAATCGGCGAGGGCCAGATGCTCGTCTGGGACATGACCGCCCCGGCCGACAACTACCAGCTGGCCAAGGCCGCACTGGACGCGACGCTGGGCGGGATCATCGCAACCGACGGCAAGCTCACCGTTCCCGACCGAGAAATCGCGATCAAAACGGGCAATGCACTCCTGCAAGGAATCAATACTGAAACCATGCGTCGGGTCTTTAACAACCAGGACCAACGCTGGTACCGGCTCTACCGGAACTCCGGCGAAACTTCAGAAGAATCCGAAATCGGCTACCGCAGCATCCGCGCCTGGGCAGGAAAACGCTCCGACGTCGGCGGCAAGGGATCCATCAGCGCCGCCGAGGGCAACGTCCCGGGCTACCTCGTCCAGATCAAAGCCCGCAGCCTCGACGAGAATACCCAAGGCCCCGAGCGCCTGATCTACGACTCCGAGGGCACCTACTTCGTCAGTGAGGACTTCAAGAAAGAAGCCTGGAAGCTTCGACTGGTCATCCGGCGGGGCAATGAATCCACGAACTTTACCGAGATCGGTGCACGCGACGGCTTCGAGGAACTTCTTGTTATCACGTCCTCGCCCAACGGCCGGGACGAGTCCTACCGACTGAAAATCAAGGAAGAGGGCTACCTCCCGATGCCGCTGGCGCTCATCCTGCCCTCGATCCTCGCAGAAACCGGGGCGACCGGCGATGTCGCGTTCTACACCTACCGCTCCGACGCCTCGGCCGTCACGTTCAGACACGACGCCATCCGCCACGACACCGAGCACCCGGGCCAATTTATCCACAATACCAGCGTCTCGCTGGACAGCCCGAGAATCACCAAAGAAATCGCCGCCGACGGCGAAGTGCTCCGCGAAACACTGCCGGGTGGTCGTGTCTGGGAGAAGACCAGCATCGAGGAACTGGCACGAATCTGGCGGGCCAAGGGCCTGCCGATGGACTGAACAAGTCCTCTGATCTCAATCCCGATTCCGTTTCAGATTCAGTGGCAGCAACTGTCCTTTGCAGGCTTTGGCTTGCTGGAGCAGCAGGAAGCTGTCGTCGTCGCAGGTTCACTATCGCAGCAGGATTTGTCCGTGTTCTGGCGCCCAAGCCGTGACTGAAGTTTGCGCACAGCCGCGAAGGTCATGACGGCCATGAGGATCGCGCCCCACAGCGGCGAACCCGTCGAGCCGTGCACGTGGTCAGCCATGTTGGGCAGGATGCTGCCTGTAACGAGCCATTCGAGCGCAAACCCGGCAGCCAATGCCACGCCGGCGATGCTTGCCAGATAGACCGCCAGCGCCCGAGCGCCGAGGTCCTTGAGTATCCAAGCCATCGTTGCTGGGTTGGTCGCAGGGCCAGTCAAGAGGAACACAAGAGCCGGCCCGGGCCCGAGTCCCTTGGCGACCAGGGCCGCAGCCATCGGGGTCGAACCCGTCGCGCAGACGTACACAATCAGCCCGAACGCCATCGCAGCCAGCATCGCCAGGACGCCCGAGCCCGCCCCGCCCGTCAGCCAGGATTCGGGCACAAACGCCGCCACAGCAGCCGAGACCGCAAAGCCAACAACCAGCCAGAACACCAGATCCGCCGGCAGGGTCACAAATGCGTACTTCACCGCTGAAACAAGCCTGCGCCCCATAGACACGCGCTCAGTTTCCATGTCACCGATCGGCTTGGGTTCAACCGGCTTGCTCGTCTGGCAGCAAGAAGAAACCGCCAACGGCACACCTCGCGTTTCATCATCCCGCAGATCCAGCGCCGTTTCTACCCGTTTGGAACTCTTATCCGTCGCATCGATCAGGACGCCCGCCACCACCGCCGAGATCCCCGAGGCAATGATCCGCGCGATCGCCATCACCGGCCCGAGCAGCGCCCAGGTCAGGCTCGCCGCCGGCACATCGATCTCCGGGGTCGAGACCGCAAACGCGGCCGATGCCCCCTTCGATGCGCCGCCCTGTCTGAGGGAGGCCGCAGCGGGAATCACGCTGCACGAGCACAAAGGCAGCGGCACACCGATCAATGACGCTTTGAGTACCGAACCAAAGCCCGGCTTGCCGAGATGCTTTGTGAGTCGCTCTTTGCTCACAAACGCGTGCAGCAGGCCCGCGACACTAAAGCCGATCAGGAGCCAGAGCCCGGCCTCGGCGAAAATGCCGGCAAACGCATCAATGAATCGAACGATAAACTCCACTCGTGTGCGCACCTTTCTGCAACCGGCAAGCCGGCTCGTGATTGGTTAGTATCCGCATCCAAGCCGCCTTGTTCTCGGAGAAACCGCATGAACGCCCCGAAGATTCCCGCAGCCCGTCCGATCACCCTCGCAGCCGCCCTCATTCTTGTTGCCGGCTGTTCGAGTTCTGGCCCGAAGCAAACGGTCACCAAAGCCCCGGAAGTCGTCACACCCGAGCGATACGCCGTCCTCGACGGGCAGCAGGTCAACGTCCCCACCATGAAGCAGGGCGATGAGGCGACGATCCAAGCGATACTCCGTGAGGGCAAGCGCAACAACAAAGTCATGGACCATCTCCGCCATTTGGCGCTCGAGATCGGCCCACGCCTGACCGCATCCTCGGCTCTCGAAGAAGCCAACATGTGGACCGCGGCTCAGTACGAGAGCTGGGGTCTCTCGAACGTCGAGAACAGCCAGTGGGGAACCGCAACAGTTCGCTTTGATCGCGGCCCCTCCTCGGGTGCGATCGTAAGTGTGAACGACGACGGCGAAACCCGCACAGAACGCGACATCGAGTTCACCACGCTGAGCTTCGCTGCAGGCACCGACGGCCCGGTGCGCGGCCACGTCGTGCGCATGCCCACCACACTCGAAGAACTCGAAGCCGTCCGGGGCAAGCTCGACGGCGCGTGGGTCCTCCACTCCCGCTACCAGGGCGGCCGCGCCGGCATCCGGGGCGTCGGCGGCCAGATGGTCGCCCGCCACAACCTCCGCCTCGAAGGACGCCAGAACCTCGAGTCCGGTCAGCGCGTCGAGATCCCCGAAACCGCCGCCTACCCAAACGACGCAATCAGCGGCCTCTGGATGGGCACCATCGCAGGACCAGCCATCCCCACAGGTACAACCGAGATGTCGCTCGATGTGACACTCAACAGCGACGGCTCCCCCACCGGCGAGGTCGGGCTGCCCGCCTTCGGGTTTATCAATGAGATTGTCGAGCCCAGCTTTAACGACGGCACCCTGAACTTCACCTGGAACACGCCCGAAGGCCCGATGCCCATGGAGCTGTCCCCCGACGGCAACACGATCACAGCCAAGATGGGCGAAGCCGACGACACATACTCCATCGAGCTCACCCGCGAGGAAACGCCCGAGTTCGACGCCAGCGCGTACATCATGCAGGAAGTCCTCGCAGCCAATCCCGCCGGCTTCATGTCCAGCTCGCGCGATGAACGCGTCTGGACAACCGCGATCAAGCGCGGCATGGACCTCTTTGGCATGGACATCGCTGACGTCGGGCAGGACCCCGAGGTCAGCATCCGTGACTCGGACTACCGCTACATCAACTCCGAGCTCGCCGACGGCCAAAACGTGATTGTCGAGTTCACGCTCGACCACCAGATCACCGAAGGCCCCTTCCCGATGTACAACACCATCGCCGAGATCCCGGGCACCGTCTGGCCCGACGAGGTGGTGATCATCTCGGGTCACCTCGATTCCTGGAACGGCCCCGGCAGTCAGGGCGTTGTGGACAACGGCACGGGTTCGTCCGTGACGATCGAGGCCGCCCGCATCCTGGCTGCAGTCGGCGCCAAGCCCAAACGCACCATCCGCTTTATCCTCTGGACGGGCGAAGAGCAGGGCCTGCTCGGCTCGCGGGCATACGTCGAGAGCCTCAGCGAAGAAGAACGCGCCAAGATCTCAGCCGTCTTCGTTGACGACGGCGGCACCAACTACGAGGGCGGGCTCGTCTGCCCGCCGTGGATGTTCGAGTACCTCGCCCCTGCAACTGCAGCCACCAACGGGCAATTCTTCAGCGAGGTCGACGAGAACCGTCTCCTCAATGACGACGATCCCAATAACGACGACCGCGCCGGCTGGATGGATGTCAATCTCCGCACCGTCGACGCGATGCCACAGGGCGGCGGGTCGGACCACGCCTCGTTCAATGCCGTGGGCATCCCCGGCTTTTACTGGGACGAGATCGGGCGTGCCGACTACCGCTACGGCTGGCACACCCAGAACGACCGCATCGATCTGGCGATCGAGGAGTACCTCATTCAGTCCAGCACGAACGCGGCTCTGACGGCGTACAACCTCGCCTGCGCCCCATCGATGCTGCCCCGTGAACCAAAGGTTGCCGAGAACAGCGCGAGCAATGCAGGTTCCGGCGAGTAAAGGCCGTACACTCTCGACATGGCCACAGAACGCCTCATGAGCCCGGCGACCTTGCCGACGGAAATAGACCAACCGGCGAACGCCCTGCGCCCGACTCGCATCGACGAGTACATCGGTCAGCGCGATCTGATCGAACGCCTCTCGATCGCCATCCAAGCGGGGCGCCAGCGCGAGGACCCGATGGAGCACGTCCTGCTCCACGGCCCACCGGGACTCGGCAAGACCACCCTGGCGCACGTCATCGCCAATGAGATGGGCTCCAAGGTCCACGCGACCTCGGGGCCCGCGCTGGCTCGCGGCACGGACCTCGTCGCCACACTGACGAGGCTGGAGGCCAACGACGTGCTCTTTATCGACGAGATCCACCGCCTGCCCGTGGCCGTCGAGGAGTTCATCTACCCAGCGATGGAGGATTTCCGGATCGATGTCACGATCGATTCGGGCCTGCACGCCCAGACGGTGCAGATCAACTGCAAGCCGTTCACACTGATTGGTGCGACGACTCGGGCCGGGCTTCTCAGCTCGCCGCTACGTTCACGCTTCGGGCTCGTGCATCATCTGCGGTACTACGACAGCCGGGACCTGCACAAGATCCTGATGCGTTCGAGCGGGATTCTGGGGATGCCGTCACCGCCCGAGAGCGCGATGACGCTCATCGCCGAGCGCAGCCGGGGCACGCCGCGGATCGCGAATCGGTTGCTCAGGCGTGTGCGCGATTACGCGGATGTCCGCGCCCAGGGTGAGGTCAGCAACGACATCGTCGAGCGGGCGCTCGAACTCGAGGGCATCGACCATCTCGGGCTGGACGAGCTCGACCGGGCGTACCTGGGAACGATCGCCACGACCTACGAGGGTGGGCCTGTCGGGCTTGAGGCGGTCGCAGCCACGATGAACCAGGACGTCGGCACACTCGAGGATGTCATCGAGCCATTCCTCTTGCAGAACGGCTTTCTGGCGCGAACACGCCGGGGCCGCATGCTCACACGAGCAGCAGCGGAACACCTTGGCGTGAGCGCACCGGCCGCTGTTGAGACAGATTCGATCTTCGACTGATTCGGTTTTTACGTAAGTGTGCGAGCGAATCGGACCGCTTGAACAGGCGATCGTTTAGCGCTTGGAACTGGCCGGCTGGAGAATCGCTGCGGTCTCCTCGTCGAGGTGGAGGAAGCAGCCACAGTTCGAGCAGTTCGTCAGCTTGCCACGCAGGAGCTGGCTGAGCAGCTCGATGGGCAGCGACATCATGCAGCTGGCGCAGTTGATCTCGTGGCGACGCTTGTCGATCACCTCGATGCCAGCCATCGCGTCCTCGTCGCGGTCCTCGAGCAGACGCTCGAGATCGGCAAGCACCCGGGGCTCGACCTCGGAGGCGAGCTTGTCGCGCTCGGCCTTGAGTTCCTTGACGCGGTCCTTGATCTCGCTGTTCCGCGAATCGCGCTCCTGAAGAGCAACATCGCGAACGCGGTTGCGCTCGGTCTGGTTCTCGGTGGACTGACCGATCTCGGCCTTGATTGCCTCGGCCTTTTCGAGAAGACCGATGGCTTCCTCTTCGGCGCGGCCTCGCTCTATTTTGAGTGCGTTGATCTCGACAAGGAATGCCTGATATTCCTTGTTGGTCCTGGCAACGTTCATCTCCTCGCGGAGTTTCTCGATGCGGGCGTCGATGCGAGCAACCTCGTCTTCGCCTTCTTTGGCCGAGGCTTCGATCTGCCTGAGTTGTGAAGTGAGGGAGTCTTGCTGCTGACCGATGGAGACGAGCTGGCGTTCCTGTTCGGCGAGGAAGCGTTCGGCTGCGTTCAGTTTGGACTGGAGTCCCCGGAGTTTTCGTTCCGCCTGATACACGGCCCAAAGCTTTTTGGATTCGTTCATCCTCGCGCGGTCTCCTGTCTTAGCCCGTTCCATTCTAGCACGGACAAACCGTGCATGTCAGCAATCGATCACAAGGTTTCCTGCGTGGTCAGCGCCCGGAGTGTCCAGAATGCGAACGGACCGACGAGCAGAAGCGAATCTAGCACGTCGAGCCAGCCACCAAACCCGGGCAGTGAATTGCTCGAATCCTTCTTGCCCGCATCGCGTTTGAAAAGGCTCGCGGTGAGATCGCCAAGCTGACCCAGACCACCGATAACAAGCCCCATCAAGGCCACAACGCCCCATGAAATCGACGGGCGATCGGGTGCAAACTTGAGCAGCCAGTACCCCAATATTGCGATCAGCATCGACGTGAAAAGCCCGCCGATGAGGCCCTCCCACGTCTTTCCGGGGCTGAGCCACGGAATGAGTTTGTGCCTGCCGATCGCTCTGCCCGTGAAATACGCCCCGATGTCGCAGGATTTGGTGACGAGCACCAGCCACAGCACGAGCCAGGCCGAGTGCTCCATGCGCAGCATGAGCCAGAACGAGCCTTGAACGCCCAGATACACAAAGATGAGCATCACACCGCCGGCCGCGGCCATGACGCCCTGAATCGTCTTGTGACGCACATGCACGAGCAGCGACAGAATCATCACCAGCACCGCAAGCGTGCCCAGTGCGCGGGGCTCATCGGCCCAAAAAGCCGTCCCGAGCAGCCCGACCAGCCCGGAATAGACCGCCACAGGCGTGACGACCAGCACGTTGTTGGCCCTGAGGATCCGCGCCAGTTCCCAGCAGGCCATCGTGATCAGCACCGCAATAAGCGAGCCGAACGCGATGCCCACACGCTGAGTATGGCGTTCGATGATGACATCCAGCCACACCACCAGGACGGCGGCGAGAACCATGA
Organism: uncultured Phycisphaera sp.; assembly: GCA_963977205.1. Classification (GTDB taxonomy): domain Bacteria; phylum Planctomycetota; class Phycisphaerae; order Phycisphaerales; family UBA1924. The sequence goes on from CAXBOF010000018.1 coordinate 9,113, forward strand.
TGGGGCCGAGGATGAGTCGCTGACGCAGCATGGCTTGGAGTCTACGTTCGGCTGAGCCCGCCGAAGCGGCGATCCCGCTTGGCGTATGCCCGGACCGCTTCGTGCAGACTGGCCTCGTCGAATTCGGGCCAGAGTGTCTGGGTGACGTACAGTTCGGCGTAGCTGATCTGCCAGAGCAGGTAATTGCTCACTCGCAGTTCGCCCGCTGTGCGGATCAAGAGATCCGGATCGGGCATGCCGGCTGTATACAGGCTCTGCGCCACGTCTTGGGGGGTGATTTCATCCGGGTCCAGTTCGCCCGATTTGGCTCTGGCTGCGATCGTGCGCACGGCTTCGGTGATCTCCTCACGCGAGCCGTAGTTGATCGCAAGGCACAATGTCGGCCCGGGCCGATCGGCTTTCTGCGTCTCGGCAACGAGCGTGTCCAAGGCGAAGAGCACCGATTCGGGCAGGCCTTCTCTGCTGCCGATCACACGCACACGGATGTTGTTCTCGAGCAATTCGGGGAGCTGCGCCTTGCAGTAGTACTCGCACAGGGCCATGAGATCGTCGATCTCTTCTTTGGGGCGCTTCCAGTTCTCGGTGCTGAAGAAATCGAGCGTGACGTACTCGATGCCCAGCCGCCCCGCTTCCGACACTACTTTGCGCACGGACTTGGCGCCCTCTTTGTGCCCCATTTGGCGTGGCAGGCCTCGCGCGGTCGCCCACCGCCCGTTGCCATCCATGATGACCGCGATATGCCTTGGGATCCTCGCCGGGTGGACATCGGGCAGCTTGGCCAGCGGGTCGGCATCGGGGAGCACCAACCTGATCCGCCCGAGAGCCTCTTGGGCAGATTCATCCATCGCCACCACTTGGCTTTCAGTATCTTGGTTTGCAGTGGTTTTGCTGTTCATCCGCGGCTCAGCCAACGCTGCCCACCCCCAACGTTCGATTCGTCTGGATCGTCTGCTCCCGATCGGGCCCGACACCGATCATCCTGATCGGCACACCTACCGCCTCTTCGACCCTTGCGATGTACGCCCGGGCAGCTTCGGGCAGTTCATCGAGGGATCGGCAGTTGCTGAGATCCTCGGCAAAACCGGGCATGGTCTCGTAGATCGGCTTGACCGATTCGAGCGTGCATGCGTCTGGCGTGAAGTGCGTGACACGCTCACCCTCGATCTCGTACGCGGTGCAGAGCTTGAGTTCGTCCTGGCCGCCCAGCACATCCAGCAGTGTCAGCGCGATCTCGGTGATGCCGTTGATCTGCGCCGAGTACCGCAGGGCAACCAGATCGAGCCAGCCGATCCGTCTGGGCCTGCCGGTGGTGGTGCCGAACTCTCGACCTCGCTCGCGGATCTGATCGCCGATGGCGTCTTTGAGTTCGGTGGGCATGGGTCCTGCCCCGACGCGGGTCTGGTAGGCCTTGGCGATGCCGACGAGTCGACCGATCCGCTGGGCGGGCACACCCGAGCCGGCAGCGATGCCGAGCGCACTGGCGTTGGAGCTTGTGACGAACGGGTATGTGCCGTGGTCGACATCCAGGAGCGTGGCATTGGCGCCCTCAAAGAGCAGCCGATCGCCCGCCTCGAGGTGGGTGTGCAGAAGCTGCGTGGTATCGACGATGCGTTCCTTGAGCCTCTCGCCCCAGCCGATCGCGGTCTGAAAGAGCAGATCCTCATCGAGTGCATCGGTGACATCCGGGGCCCACCGCTCAAGGACCGGGCGTTTGAAGGCCAGGGCCGCCCTGATCCGTTGACGCAGCCACTCCGGGCGGAGCAGGTCGCCCATGCGGACAGCCGAACTGCGCTGGACTTTCTCGGCGTAGGCAGGCCCGATGCCTCGCCCCGTGGTGCCCACAGCCGCCATCCCAAGGCTCTCGGCGAGCGCCCGCTCACGGGCGGCATCCTCGGCCTTGTGATAGGGCATGACGGCGTGCGCTCGGTCCGAGACGAGCACCTGCGAGCATTCGATGCCCTGCTCGGTCAGCGTAGTGAGTTCTTTGAGTAGCTGCTCGGGATCAACCACCACGCCGTTGCCGATGATGGATCGGCAACCGGGTCGGAGGACGCCCGAGGGGACCAGGTGCAGCGCGAACCGCTTGCCCCCCACGACCACGGAATGCCCCGCGTTGGCCCCGCCGTTGTACCGGACGATGGCCGCGTTGCCCGGCGCGAGGAGATCGACGATTTTGCCCTTGCCCTCGTCGCCCCATTGCAGGCCGACGACAGCTGAACAGCTCTGGTTTGGGTGTAGATTGCTCACCGGGGATTGTTGCCTTGATTGGGGCGTGAGCCAGCCTCGTCCGAGAACTTCATCAAAGCGATTGAAATCCTGTGGGCGGGGCCGGCCTGCTGAAGGCGGGTGACTCATCACCCGATATGGCGATCAAGGGGGAGCCTGTCCATGTCGCAGCCGACTGTCCGCATCATGTGCCCGAATCTGTCGTGCCGGAAGTTGCTTGCTGTGCCGGAATCGGCCCGTTCCAAAACGGTCCGCTGCAAGGCGTGCCACACCGCGATCCGTGTGCCCGAGGCGCAGGTCCCGCAGCCACAGAAAACCGACGAGCAGAAGAAATCCGCCTGACGGGCCGCGTCACGAGCGTGACATGTCAGAGGCTTGGCTGATCTTCCTCTTCGTCATCCCCAAAATCGAAATCGAAGTCGATCATGCTGCTGTCGTCCGAGGACATCTTCATGTCCAGATCGGAGTCGTCTGAGCCGCCCGCCAGAGCCGCGGCCGCCTTGGCAGAACCGCCGGTGAGCCCGGCGTGTTTCTTTGGTTTGACCGCGACCGTGCCGCGTGCGAAGACCTCTTTGACATCGAGGTCCGAGGGCTCGCCATCGAGGATCAGGGCAAAGACCGCTGGCCCGACCGCGACCAGATCGCCCGCCGAGAGCTCCGATTCTTCGACCCGCTCCTGATTGACATACGTGCCGTTGCTCGAACCGAGATCACGCACGGTGACCTTTCCGTCTTCGAGAACGAACTCGCAGTGCTGCCGAGACACGCTGGGCAGGGGGATGCGGAGCTCGCAGTCGGACTCACGGCCGACAACGACGCGGGGCTTGCGGAGCAGGATCTCCTGAGAGGAGCCGTCCTCCTTGACGATGAGCAGGTTCGCTTCCACGGGCGGTCTATCCTCGGTGAACAGTCGGCGATGGCGGGGCGCGCGAGCCGCTCGCGTCAGTCGGACAACCCCCGCTGAGTGTGTCCACCTTGTCTGACAATACCTCA
>CAXBOF010000019.1:0-12018 GCA_963977205.1 uncultured Phycisphaera sp.
CTCGAAAGCAAGGGCGTAGCGGTGACGAACGTGACCCTGGTCCCGGGCAGCATTGTTGCCACCGCGACCCTGGATCCGTCCACCACGGGGGACGACTTGGAATCGCTGGAATCCGCAGTTCAGGTGGACATTGCGGCTGGAACAACTGTCGGCGGTCTGCAGATGCTGGATGTATCAACTTCGGGCGGGGACCCACCAGCGACGACGTCCAGCGGAACGTCCGCCGCCAACCTCGGCGCCATCATCGGCGGCAGCGTCGGAGGCGTCGCCCTCATCGCCGCAGCAGTCTACTTCTTGCGGGGGAGAGGGAACGGCGAGGGGAGCCCCTATTGGGAGATGTTGACCGATGAGAGCGCAGGGACTACGGCTGATACAAATGTATAGTAAATTGTGTATGTAGATTTTTTATACAAACGGCCTGGCACCGATGTGCACTTTGGTGGAAAGTCCGGCGCCGGGGCACAGGGGCGCGCCGGGGCACAGGGGGCGTCGCACGGGGTCTGCAGCGGTGCGAGGTCGGCCGTGTGTCGCCGCGGGTGCGCCAAAGAGTCTGAAAGCGGTCCGGGTCCGTGCGCACTGTGGGCATCGACCCGCCACAACCCGGGAGTGCCGGACCATGAGTGCCCTGCCCCGATCGGTTGACATGACGGTCGGAGAGCCGCCGATGAAGGCCACAATGACCGCCGCCAACGCCGAATCCAACGGAATGTTCCCGGACGACATTTCAGTCACCGTGGTCGTGCCCGGCAACCCCGCTGCCAACCAGAGCATCGTGGTCCAACGCAATACGCTCACAACAGCAGCCGTCGACGAACTGCTCATGCCAGACATCGAGCTCGACATCCTCAACGGCACATGCGGCCTCTCGGTCGAGGACTACAGAAGGATCCTCGTCGCCATCCTCGTCCGACTCCGAACAAGGTCCCCCAACTGACGGCGCAACCCCCAGAGGACGCACGCCCCCAATCAAAGTCGAGGTTATCCCGGCAGCGCCATCTTCCCCAGGCACCACAGTCGGCTTCTCCCAGACTGACCCCAGGGACACGGCGTCGCAGTCGCCAGCTGTAGTCGTTAACCCCCAAATCCTTCGATATCTCCATTTCCGATCCCAAAACCGCCACAACTTTGATCATGCCGCCGGTGAAACCCCCCAGGACCCCATCCAACCGGATGCCGTCGCCGTACGCGAGAGTCGGCGACGACTGCAACAACCTCCCAGCACCGAGGCGCGCTCAACGCCCGAGTGCCCTCGATCGCCTCGGAAGTCCGCCTCCGGACATGGGTGACCTGCAGGGCAATCCTCAGTGCCCGGGTGCGCCCCCGCGGCCCACACACAGCCTGAAGTCGACTCGGCCCGGCAGCGTCCGCTCCGGGTGCAACCGGTGCCACGACGGGGCCCTCTCGGATCCGAAAAGGCTGGAGGTGCCCGAGGATTGGCTCGACGCGCGTCCCGGAACGCCTCGCCGCGTGTGCTGTGGCAACTGTGCCCCCAAGATGCTGCGGGACGTCCGGGCCGATGAAGGGTGCCCACCCGAGATCAGGGAGGCGTACGAGCACAACGTCACCTTTCTCACCATGCGTCCGGGCCGCGGCCGGGGGTACCAGCCCAACGCCGTCTTCCCCGACCATCTCGGCCATGTGGTCATCGTCGTCTCGGACGGCGTCATCGAGGACACGGGCGCCGGTGCAGTCACCCACTGGATGTGGCTCGTCGACGAGTCGGGCGAAATTGCCGACAAGCTCCAGATGGCGCCGTAGGGACCAACCCCCATCCCTGCAGTTTAGATGGCACCGTGGCGATTTAAGCGCATCCGCCGTCCGGGCAATCCGCCTGCTTCGCAATGGCCTAAACCAAATTGCTCCTCTAGCGCGGCGTTGGTCCTGCCAAGGGTTGGGGTTGTATACCCCCAAAGCCCGCGAGTGCCGCAGTCGGCAGAGGTGGCGGGCCGTGTTCCGGATTGGCGTGGATGCGGGCGCTGTAGAGATGACCCAACCCCATCCCCAAAGTTTAGATGGCGCCGTGGCGATACCCTCAAGCCCGCGAGTGCGACAGTCGGCAGAGGTGGCGGGCCGTGTTCCGGATTGGCGTGGACGCGGGCCCGGCGCGGATATTTAGCCGGCCGGGTGCCACCTGGACGCAACGATGGAGTCGGCAGGGGGGGCAGTCGCAGATGCACAGCACCACGTGGACGCATTCGAACGCATCTACCAGCTGCTGGAGGACAAGGACGGCCCCCGCGCAATAGAAGCCGCAGAGGTATACATCGCCCTCTGGAACGAGCGGCTGGTTGCAGCACAAAAGGGAGAGTGGCCAGTCGTCCACGGGCACAGCGGCCCGCTGTGAGGAAAGCACCGACAGCATCCGGGCCCCTTGTTGGCAGGTAGGACCCCGACCCCCCAGTAGCGCAACCCATAGACCACGTACAACCACTCTGGTTAGGGTTACGTACAGCCACTCTGGCGAATGTAGCTGAAACGGCGCTACGCGGCCTCGACTCCGTCAGGGCTTCCGGCGGGCGCGTTGTCCGCATTGGCCACGCTCGCGCTGAGAAGAGCCTGGAGTGCACCCAGCGAACCAATGGTGCGCTCCAGCGTCTGCGCCAGTCGCTTCAGTGCCACTGGGGACACGCCTGCCTTGCGGCAGTTTCTGCCACCAGGCGGTCGCCGTTTCTGCAGACGCGTCCTCTGGGCGTCCCGTGCCCGCAACAGCAGCTTGCGCGCCGTACGGACTTTCATCGGCAACTTTGCCGTCGGGGAGCACCCAGTCGCATTGGCAATGAGCCTCCGGAGCTCCTTGACGGGCCCAGCAAGAGCACCCTGCGGAACCGTGACCGGCCTCGACACCCCACTCACTTCGACCGAAAACGCCGAAGACGCCTCGGCCCCGTCGCCATCAGGGCTGGCCTCGTCGGGATTCCCGACGGCCTCTTCAACCACCGTGAGCTCATCCGGTCCCAGCTCTGTCCGCTCCACCACGTCCATCGGGTCTGGCGGCTCTGCAGGGTCTGCAGGGTCTGTCGGCGGCTCTGTCCGCTCCACCACGTCCATCGGGTCTGCAGGGACTGGTACCTTCGCCACAACAGGCGTCGCCAGTTCACCTTCGCCACTGTCGGCGTCTGGGACGGCGGGCGGGCACAGCTCTGACGCAGATCCCATTCGGAGGCGGGGACAGGAATTGTGACACCGAGAGGCTGCCATAAATACAAACGTGTGCAGGATTTAGAATGTGGAAACTGTGGCGCCGCTCTGGCCGACAGCGGTTGCGGTCTGCAGAACGCTCGCAATCGCACCAATCTGGGGCGTCCAGCGGAACCGGTCGCCGTCCTGCCGAGGCAGCACATCAGTGTCGCGCCGTGTTCCGGAATCGGGCCCCCATCCCGGGATTTTCATCAGAGGACCCAACCCTAACCCGACCGGGACCCCAGTCGGAAAACACTGGTTTCAGGCACACGGCCCGACACGGGAACTTAAAGGATCGGAACCCCACGAGGGCTGTTTCGGGCACACGGCCCGACACGGGATTTTGAAGGCACTCGGCGGGACGAGCTAGGAGGGACCCCACAAGGGCTGTTTCCGGCACACGGCCCGACACGCGATTTCGAGGGCACTGGCAGGGCTGGGAGGGGCGCACCGCCAGTCGGCCAAGGGACCGCATTGATTCAATCGCGGAATCGGGGCTCGCGACCACGAGGACGTGTGGTGCAAAGGAGCAGCACCAGGGGGCATCCTCGTCCGTCACAATGTACAGAGTGTTCACATCAGAGGCAGCCCGCCGGAGCACGTGCACGAGGTCCCGCTCAGAAGTCACCGTCCGGGACGCACCACTCACAGGATCCAGAATGCTCGGTGACCCAGGAAACCGCACCACCCGCACACCGTCGCCCGGCATCACAGCAACTCGGAAACGTCGGCTGTGGTTCTGGGACTATTGCCAATCCCGAACTCGGCGGCTTCAGCTTTTCCTGGGATCCTGCGGCAGAGTGCGCCCGGCTTGATGTCGAACCCGGGTTCCCGCCAGACTGCGACCGGCTTCTCTGGGATCCCGGCTCGATGTCGGCCCCGGCTGCCTGTGCGTCTCGGGTTCCCGGCTTCCCGCCAGAGTGCGCCGTTTGGAGCAATCCCTATAAGCCGAACGGCGCAGGATCGTTATACTGAAAGCGATGGGGCGTCCGGTCAAGACCAAGAAGCAGCAGAACGGCGAAAAGGGGGGCGATGGGAACCCTAACCCTACCCCAAAGCCGGCCCGCAAGAAGCCGCGGTACCACCCGGGCACCGTCCGCACCCGCCAGAAGGTCCGGGCGGCCGTAAAGGCCGAGAGCGTGGTCCCGATGGCCTTTTTCAGGCGGGCCATCCTCGAGGCGTCGGGCGGCGAGGTCCGATGGACCAAGAACGCAGTTGCAGCCCTCAAGGCCATCGTCGAGGCCAAGGTGCACAGGACACTCGCTCTCGGCTCTACCCTCGCAAGGGTCGCCAACAAAAAGACGCTCAACAACGTACCCGCCCTCTGATCCCTCACCCTCGAATGACCTCCACGCCCGTCCTCCGAACCCTTCCCATCTGAGCCCGTCTCTTTGCACTTTCGAATCCCTTTTCCCTCCTCTCTGGGCCCGTCTTTCGAATGACATTCCCCACCCGATTCAGAAACCGCCGAGTCTCACCCGTCCACAGGGGCACCTCGACGTCGCAGCCGCAATCATCAAGGGCCTCGGGTCAAACTGACCGCAGTAGTCACATCCAACTTACACCCACTACGGCTTGTCATCGCCTGCGGCGCCACCCCCAAGGCCTCGTCTGCGGTGCGAGCCCCCGTCCCGCCCATCATATCGTCTGCTTTCGCGGACCCGCCAGTGCGAGCCCCTACCCAGCCCCGCCGATCGCCTTGTCCGCTTTCTCGGCAGCTTCAGTTGCCCTCTTCAGGCACTCGGCCGCCTTGTTGGCAGCGTCCCCGACCGCCTTCGTAAGTGACGGGACCACAGCGCTTGTGTCCGCCGCAGTGTCCCGCATACGCCCGATCTCGGCGTTGAGCTTTTCGAGCTTGGTCCGGGCATCTGTTAGCATGCTAGCCCGCGTCTGCTTGCTCGAAGTCAGGGTCAGGGCTCCCTTGAGCATCCTGAAAAAGGACCCAAAAGACTCGAACCAGTAAGACCCATCTTTTTCGTGCGCCTGAAGCTTCTTGACGGCGGCCTCCAGCTCGACGAGTTCCACCTCGCCCGCCGTGCAGTCGTGCTTCATTCGCGCGATCGCCTCACGGGTGGATTCGACTGCAGCGCCGATGGCCGCCGTCGCCGTGAGCGGGGCATGGTTTACTGGCACGCGACCTGAGTCGGACATTGCCGTTTGACTGTCACGGCGAGCCCGATATACGCGCGGGTGGGCAGGACGGTCGGGATCGTTGTTCGAGCGCCAGTTGCCTTCTTCAGGGAGCACGGGCAATTCGGGTGCAGGTGCGTCTGCATTCGCAATATCGCCCGAAAGTAATTTCGGCGCTCAAAATCGGCCACAACCTGACAATGAGCTTTAGCCCGACCGCGGAAGATCTGGAGGCTGTGCGCGCACAGTGCTGCAACCCAGCCGGGGAGCGCATCCTGGGGGGTCGTTCCGCGAAGGAAGAAGACGAAATGATGCGCCGTGCACAAGTTGCGGCGGCCGCAAGGGCGGCCGAGGCGTTCGCGGCGGGAGATTTGAGTGCGGCGAGGGAGGCCGTGGCCGATATTACGCCGGGGAAAGAGCTCTTGCTCGAGTGTGCCTGCCAGGCCGGCCAGTGGGATTTTGCCACCGAACTCGCGGCCACAGGACTTGATGCGACGGCCGAGGTGGTGCATCATTCCGCCTTGTACTTTGCGTGTGTCGCGGGGAAAGCGGAGTTTGTGAGAACCGTGATCGCGGCGCTGGGGCCAGACGCGGACGACCTGTACTACGAAGAGGGAGACGACTTTGTCGCCGTGGCGAGGGAGCACGGGCACGACGGCATCGCAGCGATGATCGAGGAGTACAACGACGAGTAGCGCACCCGTTTAAACGCTGGTGGCCGATCTGGTACGGGGTCGCTTTCCGCACCGGGCGACCAGATCCCGCAGCGCCGCCACCATCGGCGCACACTGCGGTCGAAAGTACACACTGTGCGTCGCCCCACACCGGCACGGCACGGCAGACCCGCGCACCTGAAACATCCGCTCACTCTGGCTCTTCAGGGCGTGGCATCCGGGGCACAGCGGCTGCAGGTTCCCAGGGTGGTTCGCATCAATGTTTACGTGTCGCCACAGCCAACTGCTCAACGGAGTCGCATGATCAATCTCGACAGTCGGCGGCAGAAGCTCGTCACAGCCGGCACACCGGTACGCATACGCGTGCAACAGTCTCAGTCGCGCATCAGCCCCAAGTCGTCGTCGCTTCGGCATCCCCACCGAGCCACCCACCATCCCCACAGTCTCATCCACCCTTGTACCCAGGCAGCCTCCTCCGCGTCCAGGCGTTCCACTGAACCGCCACGCACCCCAAGGCCCCGAAACAAGCAACACGACTGCCACACCATAATCATCGTCGCCGTCGCCGTGGGCAAGACACTCTCCACTGCCGCGGCATTGACCGATGCACGCGGGGGTCCGAGAAGATCAGTACGTTCGCTTAGCCAACGGCGCCGAAGTTCTATTGTGCGTGCGCTGCGGCGCGGAGGGTGACAATGACGCGGCGACCGGTGTGACCTTTTTATTGTTCGTGGTTTGGCTTTGCCCCTATGCCGCGCCCAATGGACAGCACGTTGTCGTACCCATCAACTTGCTGATAACACATGCACGGCTCATCAATGTAGTTGCCCGACTGATCTTCTTTGGGGCACGAGCAGGTGTCGCTGCAGTGAGCGCAGCATCCGTCCCCCCAGTAATCCGCGGGCCCAGACATGCAGATCTCGCAAACGCCGGCGTTGGCATACTTTGGCACCGGTTGCTGGATCGCCTTGATGTACACACGGGCAATGTCGCTTTCCGGGATCGGCGCGTCTCCTTTGATCCCCAGAGTCCGGGTGATGGAGCCGCGGTCGGTCCCGCTGGCACGGCGCAGTCGTCTCGGGTGTACCCCGGGCACCAACGCGCTCACGCTCTTGGCGATTTTGCCGAACAAAGCGTGCGCATCCGCGACACCGGCCGGCAAAAGCACCCCGAGCAAGCCCCGAGCGGCCGCTGTCTCCTTGAGAGCCCGTGGCCAAGTCGTCGTCTTGTTGTACAGCCCGCGCTGTTTTGGGGCCTTCTTCCTGCGCCGGTTCTTCCCCATTTTGGCCGTCCGATTGTGGCAATTTTGAGCCACCGAAAACACTCCCGGTATCGTGGGCCCGGGAAGATCAGAAAACTGGTTTAAACGGCCAATTGTATGTATTTGGTCCCTAACCCGTTGTCCGCCTCGGTTGCGTTGGCCACCGCCTGCTCGAGTCGACTGGCCCACGGCAAAACCAGCCACCCCAACTCATTTCGCGCCCCCCCTCGCGTGTTCGTCTGTCTGTGGTTCTGAAATCCGGCACCGTTTGATCCATACCCCCCCCTACTCCGCCGCCCCGGCCTCCTCGAGAAGGGCGACGATCTCGGCGTGACCCTCGTCCCGGGCAATGCAGAGCGCGGTGCGGCCCTCAACCGCCACAGTGTCGAGGTCGGCCCCCCAGAGGTCCTCCCCCCAGTCCACCAGCTCCGCCGCGACGTCCAGGCGGCCAATCCAGCACGCAACGAAGAGCGGGATGCGGCCCGAAACCGCCACAGTGTCGAGGTCGGCCCCCTTCTCCACCAGCAGCTGCACGACGTCCAGGTGGCCGCACCAGCACGCGATCCAGAGCGCGGTCCAGCCAGTGGTATCCACCTTGTCGAGGTCGGCCCCCTTCTCCGCCAGCAGCCGCACAACCTCGAGGTAGCCGCACCAGCACGCTGAGTAGAGCGGAGTCCAGCCCCCCTGACCCATCGCCCCGTCCACCCTGCTCCCGTCCTCCTCCACCAGCCGCCCGGCCGCCGCCAACAGCCCAGCCTCGCACGCGTCGTGCAGCGGGAACTTGCTGAATGTCCACAGCCCCTTTGTCTGCGGGAACAGCCGCGCTGCAGACGCCAGCGCCCCCTTCAGCCCGGCCCACTCGCCGACCCCGTTGACGCTCCGCCGGTCCAGCCGCCCACATTCGCCCCGCAGATCAAACTCGCCGTGCACCCCCGCGCACAGCGCCCGGAGGCGGCGGCACACCCCGGGCACCGCCCCCAGCAGCGTGATGGGGCCAACGGCGAGGAGCGACTCGAGGATGAGCAGCAGTACTTCCGTCGGCAACTCGAGGAGTTTGATGGAACGGGGCGCTGGCGGGACGGCCTCCTCGACGGCCGGCGGCTGCCCTTCGTCCATCCGCCCAAACACCCCATCGGCGGGCGGCTCCCGTGCGACCGCGTCCACAGCGGCGGGTTTGACAAGGTCGGTCGAATCCACTTGTCCCGTGTCCATCTTCCAAAATTGTGGCGATTTTCGGGCGCCGGGATTAACCCTACCCCTAACCCTAACCCTAAGCTGGCACTCGAACGGCAATTCCGGCCGTCCTGCCCATCCGCGCGATTCTCGGGCTCGCGGTCCTACGGGAGAAGCCCGTCCGGGAGGCTTAAAATAGGACAGAAACCCGGAATCCGTGAATCCACGCGCCAAATTTGCCTCACAACTCGGGAAACACCAACCATGGTAGGCACTGCTGCTGCATCTGGACTCGGAGAATGGATGGCCCTCGGCCACGGAGACGGCGGACCGTTCTCGGTGGTGCCATTGCTCGTCGTCGCGGCCATCGTGGTGCTCGCCGTTGGAGCCTACATCTCCAGCGCCCTCCGTCCCCACTACGTCGCCGTGGCGGGCGCTGGCGCCATCCTCTTCCAGGGGGCCGGACCAACCGCCGAAAACGTCGACGGCGCACTCGTGTCCCGCGAGGACATCCTCAGCCGACTCAATGCAATCCTCGCTGCGGACAGCCCGACTGCTGCAAAGGCCGGGAAGGAGCACGCCCGCAACCAGGCAAACGCCATCGTGTTCAAGCACATGATGGAAAGCATCTTCCCACGCGTGCCGTACTTCATGCTGGCCAGGACCCTCAGGTGCCCCGAGACGGCCGTCAACTACGAAGCCACCATCCGGACTGCCCTCTTTGCAGAGAACCCGGGCGCAGAGGTCATTGTCGACGTCGGGACCGGTCTCATCAAGATCGCGTTCGCACAGGACAAGGACGGAGCCGTGCCCACCGAGATGTCATTCGAGGCCGACGAGTTCAACGCCCTCCTCGAGCACGAGGGGTTTCCAGTGGCCTCTCACTACCTCAACGCCAGGCTCGCCGAACTCGGCGTCGACATTGCCACAGCAGTCGTCGTCGGCACCGAACGGCTCCGGCAGGCAGGCGTCGACTCGACCCTCCTCGGGTCCCCGACCATCACCGTCATCACCCCAGCCAAAGAGGCCAAGCTCGTCGACACCGTGCTCCGGGCGAACATTGCGCACTTTGTCCCATCGGCCGGGCGCTGCGTCGGAACCGTCGCATGGGGAGCAGGGTCCGTCCAGGGCGTCTCGGACGAGAAAGGCCCGGTGCAGACCGACGCCCACCATCATCGTCAGGCTCAGGTCTCGGACGAGGAAGGCTCGTTCCATCGGCCCCACGCAGTCAAGGACGCGGCGAGGGTCATCGCCGGCAACGGAACCGGGCCGGCCGCCGAAGAAGCATTCGCACTCCTCTAGGCACCCCAGTGATCGTTTAAATCACTATCCGACTGGGGCATCCCAGTACACCCTCGCGGCGATCCGTTTAAACCGGGCACCACCCGACCGCTTCGTCGCCACACCAATGCAACCTTGCTCAAATCCCAGTACACCCTCGCGGCGATCCGTTTAAACCGATCCAGTACGGCGGCACGGAGGGCATCCGCCAACATCCAGTTCCAAAGCCCCAGAGGCGCACACCCCAGTACGGCGGTAGGGGTCTAGTGGTGGTGGACGGCAGAAGGGATGACTTGGCCGAGTGGATTTCGACTGCGACTTGGCCGAGTGAGGGCATCCGCCAACATCCAGTTCCAAAGCCCCAGAGGCGCACACCCCGGCATGGGCTCGGTCGCCAACATCCAGTTCCAAAGCCCCAGAGGCACACACCCCAGTCGCATACTGGATCGGCTTAAACGGATCATCGCCAGTGTCACAACCATGCAGTCGCAACGAGAGCCCGACCCCACTGGCGGCACTCTAACAGACGCACGGGCTACTGGGCTACCCCCTCCGGCCCACCGTGCCGCCATCGCACGCCTCGACATCAGGCACGTCATGCACAACGAAAAAGGGGCACGGCAGTGGCTCAATCACGCCACCGAAACCGTCACACTCCAGGCGGGAGAACAGCACCTCTGCACCACAGGCGCGCACGAGGACCCGCCAAAACCCACATGCGCAACACTGCCCTTTCGGTTTCCTCTCAGGACCCCCGACTCAGATTCACCCCTCGGCACGGCCCGCCACATCGCAGCGCTCGGGACGTTCTTCGACGTCCTCTTTGTCATCATCGGCCTTTGGATGGCGTCGGATCAACTCCTCGAGGGCGCCATCGCAGCAACGCCGACCAGCATCGCAAACATCTACTTTGGGCCAGAAGGGTCTACATTCAGGACTCGCATCGGCACAGGCCTCACAGGAACATCCACAACAAGCAGGCTGCCCGCAGCACTCATCGTCGCACAGGAACGTCTCATCCTCCAGAACGCGTGCGCAGCACATGGCATCCCATGCGTCATTCCTCTACAGTGACAACACTCTTCACTTCACAACCCACTTCAAGCATCCCATGCGTCATTCCTTAGGGTTAGGGTCAACCGTTTCTCATTTTACCGGCTACATTCACATCCTCCCATCTCCCGGAACCAGTCGCATGGATTTCCCCGTCCGATCCCGCCTGCCCAGTAGCCGGGCCACACCCGTTTCTCATTTCCCAGGCTACATTCACAGCCTCCCATCTCCCGGAACCAGTCGCATGGATTCCCCCGTCCCAAGCTCGGCCGGTCTGACCTGCATGTACCCGATCCGCGAACTCGATCCAGGAAAACTGCCACTGCTCGCCAGGCACGCCACAGAAACAAGAAGGGCAGCCCCAATCGAAATAAACGCAATTGACCACGCTCCAAGAACGGCACCCGCACTCGTGCCAACTCCATCGTGGGGGGCATCAGGCGCACACACCCGGAGCGCAACAGCACTCGCGTTCCCAGACACTACAGTCACCGTCAGATTCGTCGTCGTCGACGTCCACGTCGATCCAGGTCCAGCCAGAACCGCCACCAAGCGCGAATTGTCCGCAGTGCCAGACCCAGGATCCGAATACGCATGCACGTACACAGTCCCAGTCGAAGCACTCGTCCGCGCCAATGCCAACCGTCCAGGTGTCGCGCCAGGTGCAGACCGAACAGAAATCCCCGCAGACCGCCCACTCAAACTTTCCTCGCCATCTTTGTCAGGCTCAGGTGTCGCGCCGGGTGCAGACGGACGTCCATTTTTGTTAGTGTCCGGTTCAGGTGTCGCGCCAGGTGCAGACCGCCCACCAATTCCCACAGACCGTCCACCGACCCGCCTTTCCTGTCGAGGTGTCGCGCGGGGTGCAAGGTTCCCATCGATTCCAGCAGACCCCCGGTACGAAATCGCATACCGCACAGCCACTAGCTCCGAAACATCGCCCATCACCAAAAGGGTCAGGTGGTCCCGGTCAGCAGGGCACGGCGCAGAACTGCAGTACGTCTCCCGGGCAGCACTCTCGGCATCAGAAGGAACTCGGTCAACCAACAGTCCATGGACAGCCCCAACATCATTCACATGCAGAGCAGAAATCGTCACACCGTCAGGCAGTCCAGATCCATCACAGTCCGGCACGCCATCGCTAGACCCAGTCGCGTACCCAAGAAGCATCGAGTGCGGAAAGTTGAACCGCACAACACCGTTCGCAGACCCCATCACATCAGAAGCATCCCCGTACTCGTCAACATTCTCACCAGTATCCCCAAA